>NZ_JBFULH010000377.1:0-3962 GCF_056400445.1 Pseudomonas sp. P5_B2
ATTGACCATTGATCAGGAAGGCTACAAATTCATTAATTTGCAGAGATCAATAGAAAAATACTACCAACGGATCCCGTTCCCAGCATGACGGCATAGACCGCAAAGAAGCTTGTATAAACAACGCGTGTTTATTACAGACACAAAAAACCGGGCACTAGGCCCGGTTCTTCGTTTCAGACTGACGTCTTACTCGGCGGATACAGCTTCGCCGGCAGTAGCACGATCAACCAACTCGACGTACGCCATAGGCGCGTTGTCGCCAGTGCGGAAGCCGCACTTGAGGATGCGCAGGTAGCCACCCTCACGGGTAGCATAACGCTTGCCCAGGTCGTTGAAGAGCTTACCAACGATAGCTTTCGAACGAGTACGGTCGAAAGCCAGACGGCGGTTAGCCAGGCTGTCTGTCTTGGCCAAAGTGATCAGCGGCTCAGCAACGCGACGCAGTTCTTTAGCTTTCGGCAGTGTAGTTTTGATCAGCTCGTGCTCGAACAGCGACACTGCCATGTTTTGAAACATGGCCTTGCGGTGCGAGCTAGTGCGGCTCAGGTGACGACCACTTTTACGATGACGCATGGTTCATTCCTTACCAAACACGACGTTCGGTGATTACGACGATCAGGCAGTCGCCTTGTCGTCCTTCTTAAGACTTGCAGGCGGCCAGTTGTCGAGGCGCATGCCGAGGGACAGACCGCGGGAGGCCAGAACGTCCTTGATTTCAGTCAAGGATTTCTTGCCAAGGTTCGGAGTCTTCAACAGCTCTACTTCGGTACGCTGAATCAGGTCACCGATGTAGTAGATGTTTTCCGCCTTAAGGCAGTTAGCCGAACGTACAGTCAGTTCCAGATCGTCAACCGGGCGAAGCAGGATCGGATCGATCTCGTCTTCCTGCTCRACAACCACTGGCTCACTGTCACCYTTGAGRTCGACGAACGCAGCCAACTGCTGTTGCAGRATGGTTGCAGCRCGGCGGATAGCCTCTTCAGGATCCAGAGTACCGTTGGTTTCCAGATCAATAACCAGCTTGTCCAGGTTAGTACGCTGCTCGACACGGGCGTTTTCCACCACGTATGCGATACGGCGAACCGGGCTGAACGAAGAGTCAAGCTGCAAGCGACCGATGCTGCGGCTTTCGTCTTCATCGCTCTGACGCGAGTCTGCCGGTTCATAACCACGACCACGAGCTACAGTGAGCTTCATGTTCAGGGCGCCGTTAGACGCCAGGTTAGCGATTACGTGATCGGGGTTAACGATCTCGACATCATGATCCAGCTGAATATCGGCAGCGGTAACCACCCCCGAACCCTTCTTCGACAAGGTCAGCGTAACTTCGTCACGACCGTGCAGCTTGATAGCCAGACCTTTAAGGTTCAACAGGATTTCAATTACGTCTTCCTGTACGCCTTCGATGGCGCTGTACTCATGGAGTACACCGTCAATCTCGGCCTCGACTACTGCACAGCCGGGCATTGAGGACAACAGGATGCGGCGCAGCGCGTTGCCCAGGGTGTGGCCAAAACCACGCTCGAGAGGCTCGAGAGTGATCTTGGCGCGGGTTGGACTGACAACCTGCACATCAATGTGGCGGGGTGTCAGGAACTCATTTACCGAAATCTGCATGGATGCACCTATTTTCTAGCCCTTACTTGGAGTAGAGCTCGACAATCAGGCTTTCGTTGATGTCGGCGGACAGATCACTGCGAGCTGGAACGTTCTTGAAAACGCCCGACTTCTTCTCAGTGTCTACTTCTACCCATTCTACGCGGCCACGTTGGGCACACAGATCGAGAGCTTGGACAATGCGAAGTTGGTTCTTTGCTTTCTCGCGAATCGCGACCACGTCACCAGCACGAACCTGGTACGACGGTACGTTTACGGTCTGACCGTTAACGCTGACGGATTTGTGCGATACCAGCTGACGGGATTCGGCACGAGTAGAGCCAAAACCCATACGGTATACAACGTTGTCCAGACGGCATTCGAGCAGTTGCAGCAGGTTCTCACCAGTTGCACCTTTCTTGCCAGCAGCTTCTTTGTAGTAGCCGCTGAATTGACGCTCGAGAACGCCGTAGATACGACGGACCTTCTGCTTTTCACGCAGTTGGGTGCCGTAATCGGACTGGCGACCGCGGCGTTGGCCGTGGATACCAGGTGCTGCTTCAATGTTGCACTTCGATTCGATCGCGCGCACGCCGCTCTTCAGAAAGAGATCGGTGCCTTCGCGACGAGCGAGTTTGCATTTTGGACCAATGTAACGAGCCATTCTTTACAATCTCCTGGATTACACGCGGCGCTTCTTCGGCGGACGGCACCCGTTGTGCGGGATTGGCGTCACGTCGGTGATGCTGGCGATCTTGTAGCCACAGCCGTTCAAAGCGCGGACTGCAGATTCACGACCTGGGCCTGGACCTTTGACGTTAACGTCGAGGTTTTTCAGACCGTATTCCAGCGCAGCTTGACCAGCACGTTCAGCAGCTACTTGAGCAGCAAACGGGGTGGACTTGCGGGAACCGCGGAAACCCGAACCACCAGAGGTAGCCCAAGAAAGAGCGTTGCCTTGACGGTCGGTGATGGTCACGATTGTGTTGTTAAAAGATGCATGGATGTGGGCAATGCCATCAACCACTGTCTTTTTAACTTTTTTACGAGGACGAGCAGCAGGTTTAGCCATGATTAATTTCCTGTCGATTCGCTGGGGCGATTACTTGCGGATCGGCTTACGCGGACCTTTACGGGTACGCGCGTTAGTCTTGGTACGCTGACCGCGCACTGGAAGACCACGACGATGACGCAGACCGCGATAGCAACCGAGGTCCATCAAACGCTTGATTTTCATGTTGATTTCGCGACGCAGGTCACCTTCAGTGGTGAACTTCGCCACTTCGCCACGCAGCTGTTCAATCTGCTCGTCGCTCAGATCTTTGATCTTTGCGGCTGGGTTTACCCCAGTCACTGCACAGATCTTCTGTGCAGTAGTGCGACCAACACCATAGATGTAGGTCAGCGAGATAACAGTATGCTTGTTATCTGGAMTGTTAACGCCTGCAATACGGGCCATTCAGTGGGACTCCAATTGACCGCTACCTACGCCCCGGAAGCCAAGAAATAGGGCGCGAGATAATATCGCTGTAATAACAAATAATCAACCCGGTAGCGCACGAGCTACCGGGCTTGAAGCACAATCACACTCAGCCTTGGCGCTGTTTGTGACGCGGTTCCGCGCTGCAAATTACTCGAACGACACCTTCGCGGCGAATAATTTTGCAGTTACGGCACAGCTTTTTCACCGATGCACGAACTTTCATCACCAACTCCTCGAACCTTATGGGTACTCAGCGCAACATGCCGCTGCCGTAACCCTTCAGGTTGGCTTTCTTCATCAGGGATTCGTACTGGTGCGAAACGAGGTGCGATTGTACTTGGGACATGAAGTCCATCACAACCACGACGACGATCAGCAACGAGGTCCCGCCAAGGTAGAACGGTACGTTTGCTGCAACCACCAGGAACTGGGGCAACAGACACACGGCCGTCATGTAAAGAGCACCGAACATGGTCAAGCGGGTCAGAACGCCATCAATATAGCGTGCAGACTGCTCACCTGGACGGATGCCCGGAATAAAGGCACCGGACTTCTTCAGGTTTTCCGCTACGTCTTTCGGATTGAACATCAACGCCGTATAGAAGAAGCAGAAGAAAATAATCCCTGCACTAAACAGCAGAATATTCAACGGCTGACCAGGAGCGATCGACTGCGAGATGTCCTGCAACCAGCCCATACCTTCAGACTGACCGAACCAGGCACCCAACGAAGCCGGGAACAGCAAAATGCTGCTCGCGAAAATGGCCGGAATAACACCGGCCATGTTCACCTTCAGCGGCAAGTGGCTAGTCTGCGCAGCAAAAACCTTACGGCCCTGCTGACGCTTGGCGTAGTGAACAGCAATACGACGCTGACCACGCTC
>NZ_JBFULH010000378.1:0-3959 GCF_056400445.1 Pseudomonas sp. P5_B2
GTAGATCGCACTCTGCATGATCACTTCTTTGATCTCGCCACGGGTCACGCCGTTGTTGGCGGCGGCGCGCAGGTGCAGTTTGAGTTCTTCGTTGCGGTTCATGCCGATCAGCATGGAAATGGTGATCAGGCTGCGAGTGTGGCGCGGCAGGCCCGGGCGAGTCCAGATATCACCCCAGGCGTGGCGGGTGATCATCTCCTGAAATTCCGAGTTGAACTCGGTCAGTGCGGTCAGGCTGCGATCGACGTGAGCGTCGCCCAGTACTGCGCGACGGACTTTCATGCCTTCGTCGTAACGTTGTTTCTCGTCCACAACAATCCCCTTAATGAGCGTTCAAAAACGCCAGGACTCGCTCGCTGAACGCAGCGCTGGCCTGGACGTTGGACAAATGCGCAGCATAGAACTCGGCGTATTCCGCGCCCTGCACATGCTCTTGAATGAAGTGTCCGCCAGCCGGCGGCGTGACCGCGTCTTCGGTGCCGGCGATCACCAGCAGCGGCGCCTTGATCGATGACAACTGCTCACGGAAGTCGGCATCACGCACCGCCGCGCAATTGGCCGCGTAGCCTTCAGGCGAAGTGGCGGCCAGCATGTCGGTGATTCGCTTCGCGGCAGAGGGATTGGCTTCGGCGAAGTCCGGGGTAAACCAGCGTGCAATCGAAGCATCGCGCAGCGCGACCATCGCGGCCGGACCGTCACGCAGCACGGTTTCAATGCGCGGATTCCAGATCGACGGGTCGCCGATTTTCGCCGCTGTGTTGCACACCACCAGTTTGTTCAATCGATCACCGGCATTGATCCCCAGCCATTGGCCGATCAAACCGCCCATCGACAGACCACAGAAATGTGCGCGCTCAATGTGCAACGCATCCAGCAACGCCAACACGTCGTGGCCCAGTTGCTCGATGCTGTACGGGCCAGGTGTCACCAGCGATTGGCCGTGGCCACGGGTGTCGAAACGTAGCACCCTGAAATGCTCGGTGAACGCGGCAATTTGCGCGTCCCACATGTGCAGGTCGGTACCCAGCGAGTTGGAAAGCACCAGTACCGGTGCATCCTCAGGCCCATCAAGTTGGTAGTGCAGTTCGCCCTCGGCGAGTTGTACAAAAGCCACAGCAATCTCCTTCAGGCAGTCAACGCAGAATGTTCAGCCACCGCTCGCTCGACCCAGGTATGGGCCTGACCGAGGTAATGGGCGGGGTCCAGCAGACGATCAAGTTCCGCAGCAGAAAGCTCGGCGGTCACTTGCGGCTCGTCACCGAGGACGGCGCGCAGATGACGTTGTTCAGCCACCGCACGTTTGCAGCAGAGTTCCAATAGATGATGCGCAGTGTCGCGGCCGACCCGTTGGGCGAGGACGATGCTCACCGCTTCGGCCAGCACCAGGCCTTGAGTCAAATCGAGGTTGCGCGCCATGCGATTTGCGTCCACTTCCAGCCCCTGCGCCACCAGCAACGCTTGCTTGAGGCTGCCGGACACCAGGCAGCAAATCTCTGGCAGGGTTTCCCACTCGGCATGCCACAGACCGAGGCTGCGCTCGTGTTCCTGCGGCATGGCGCTAAAGAGGGTCGAGAGCAAACCGGGAACGCGAGTCGCCGCACCGATCAGCACCGCTGCACCGACGGGGTTGCGTTTGTGCGGCATGGTCGAGGAACCGCCCTTGCCCGGCGCCGATGGTTCAAAGACTTCGCCCGCCTCGGTTTGCATCAACAGGCTGATGTCGCGGCCGAGCTTGCCCAGGCTGCCGGCGATCAATCCCAGCACCGCACCAAACTCCACCAGACGATCACGCTGGGTATGCCAAGGCTGATCCGGCAAGGTCAGATGCAGTTCCTCGGCCAATGCTTCAGCAATCGGCATCGCCTGCTCACCAAGCGCGGCCAGGGTTCCGGAGGCGCCGCCGAATTGCAGCACCAACAGACGTGGCTTGAGTTCTTGCAAGCGCTGACGACTACGCGTGACCGCACCCAGCCAACCGGCGATTTTCATACCTAGGGTGACCGGTGTTGCATGCTGCAACCACGTGCGGCCGGCCAGCGGTGTGGCGACATAACGCTTGGCTTGAATTGCGAGGATGTCGCCCAGTTGCGCCAGATCACTTTCGATCAGCGCCAGCGCGCCACGCAATTGCAACACCAGGCCTGTGTCCATCACGTCCTGGCTGGTCGCGCCCAAATGCACATAGCGCTCGGCTTCGGCATTACTGGCCGCGATCTGCTTGCCCAGTGCCTTGACCAATGGAATGGCGGAATTGCCCGCCGTGGCAATCGCCTCGCCAAGAGCAGCGAAGTCGTAATGCCCGGCCTGACACGCGGCTTCAATGGGGGCGACAGCGGTTTGCGGAATCAGCCCGACACACGCCTCGGCCCGGGCCAGTGCGGCTTCGAAATCGAGCATGGCCTGCACGCGGCCTTGATCGCAGAACACTTCACGCATATCGCGCGCAGTGAAATAGGCATCGAACAATTGATTGCCCGGTCGCTCGTTCATAAAACAGTCCCTGGAGGCGCGAGCCCATCAGGCCCGCGCGTAAAGATCAAAGGTCGTGTTGCAAATACTTTGGCTGTTTCGGCAGACGCAAGCTGAACAGGAACGCCACCGCCATCATCACCGTAACGTACCAGTAGAAGGAGTTTTCCATGCCCGCGGCTTTCAGGCTCAGGGCCACGTATTCCGCCGAACCACCGAAGATCGCATTCGCCACCGCGTAGGCCAGGCCGACGCCCAGTGCGCGCACCTCTGGCGGGAACATTTCGGCTTTTACCAAGCCACTGATCGAGGTGTAAAAGCTCACGATCGCCAGCGCCACGGTAATCAGCACAAAAGCCAGGAACGGACTGCTGACACTTTTCAGGCTCAACAGAATAGGTACGGTGCACAACGTCCCGAGGGCGCCGAACCAGAGCATCGAGTTACGTCGGCCAATCTTGTCGGCGAGCATGCCGAAGAACGGCTGCATGCACATATAAAGGAACAGCGCGCCGGTCATGATGTAGCTGGCGGTCTTGGCCTGCATGCCCGCGGTGTTTACCAGGTACTTCTGCATGTACGTGGTGAAGGTGTAGAAAATCAACGAGCCACCGGCGGTATAACCGAGCACGGTAATGAATGCGGCTTTATGGTCGCGGAACAGCGCACTGATGCTGCCGGCGTCCTTGTTTTCGCGCATCTCCTTGCTGCTGGTTTCTTTCAGCGAACGACGCAGGTACAGCGAAACCAGCGCGGCCAGCGCACCGACCACAAACGGAATCCGCCAGCCGTAGGCGCGCAACTCATCCTCGCTGAGGAACTGTTGCAGGACCACCACCAGCGACACCGCCAGCAACTGCCCGCCAATCAACGTCACGTACTGGAACGAGGCGAAGAAGCCGCGCTGGCCTTTGAGTGCCACTTCACTCATGTAGGTCGCGGTGGTGCCGTACTCGCCGCCCACCGACAAACCCTGAATCAAACGCGCCAACAGCAACAGCACAGGGGCCCAAACGCCGATGTCCTTGTAGGTCGGCAAGCAAGCGATGAGCAACGAACCGAAGCACATCATCAGAATCGAGATCAGCATCGAGTTCTTGCGCCCGTGCTTGTCCGCCAGCCGACCGAAAATCCAGCCGCCGATGGGACGCATCAGGAACCCGGCGGCGAACACGCCAGCGGTGTTGACCAGCTGCACCGTGGGGTTGTCGGACGGGAAAAAGGCCGGCGCGAAGTAGATTGCGCAAAAGGCATAAACGTAGAAGTCGAACCATTCGACGAGGTTGCCGGACGAAGCGCCGACAATGGCGAAGATCCGCTTGCTGCGTTCTTCGCCGGTGTAGTGCTCTGTTAAAGCGGTGGGCGTTGTCATTGTTTTTCACTCAATGGGGACGGTGAGAGTCTAGACACACTTCGCAACAGTCCCGTTCCCCAATTGGCAATGCAGTCCCCTGCAGGAGTGAGCCTGCTCGCGATGGCGGAGTGTCAGT
>NZ_JBFULH010000378.1:4001-5976 GCF_056400445.1 Pseudomonas sp. P5_B2
GTGTCATTCAGCATTATTGGCACTGACACTCCGCCATCGCGAGCAGACTCACTCCTACAGGGGTTTGCGGTGTTCTCAGTAATCGAAGAACACGGTCTCGGCATCAGTGCCTTGCAGGATCACATTCCACTGATAGATACCGGACGCATCCTGCTTCGCCAGCAAGGTACTGCGGCGCTCGGCCGGTACACATTCCAGTAGTGGATCCGCCGCGTTGGCTGGCTCGCCATCGAAATAAATCCGCGTCAGCAAGTGCTTCACCAACCCGCGAGCAAACACCAGTACCACTAGGTGCGGCGCCTGGGTCGAACCTTTCAGGCCTTCAACCGTTCCCGGCTTGATGGTGGTGAAACGAAAGCGCCCTTCGGCATCCACCGGCACCCGGCCAAAGCCTTCGAAGTTCGGGTCCAGCGGTTTGTCCTGATCATCTTCCGGATGGTCGTACTTGCCGGCGGCGTTGGCCTGCCAGACTTCCAGCATCGCGTCGTTGACGACATCGCCGTTGCCATCGACAACTTGCCCGGTGATTGCCACGCGTTCGCCGAGGGTTTGTGCGACGGTCAGGTCTTCGCGGTTCAGCCAGGTCAGGCCGATGTGGTAATACGGCCCGACGGTGTGGGACGTGGTCGCGTTCAGCGTCATCTTATTTCTCCATCGGCGTGGCGTCGCGGCCGCGCAAGACGATGTCCCAGCGATAACCGAGGGCATAGGAAGGGATGGTTTTTTCCAGATCAAACGTCGCGATCAAACGCTCTTTGGCGCTGGTATCGGGCACGCAGTTGTAGATCGGGTCGTAAGCCAACAACGGGTCGCCCGGAAAATACATCTGGGTGACCAGGCGCGTCAGAATGCTCGGCCCGAACAGTGAGAAATGSATGTGCGCCGGGCGCCACGCGTTGTGGTGGTTGCCCCACGGGTAGGCGCCGGGCTTGATGGTCTGGAACTGATACCAGCCATCGGMGTCGGTCACGGTGCGGCCGGTGCCGGTGAAGTTCGGGTCCAGCGGCGCGTCGTGCAGATCGCGGGCATGGTTGTAGCGACCGGCGGCGTTGGCCTGCCAGATTTCCACCAGAATTCCCGGCACCGGCAGACCGTTTTCGTCCAGCACGCGGCCGTGAATGATGATGCGCTCGCCCTGTGGTTCGCCCGTGTGTTGGGCTGTCAGGTCGTTGTCTTTCTCATTAATACGATCGGCACCGATGGTCGGCCCGGTGATTTCCGACAGCGAGTGCGGCAAAAACACCAACGGCTTGGACGGCGAGCGCAGGTTGGTGGATTGATAGGTCGGGTGCAGGTAATCGGGCTGAGTGCCCTCCTGCGGGCGGCGGTAACCAGGCTTGTCAGTCATGTCGCTTTCCTCTGTTCTTATTTGTCGACGCGGCGTGTCAGACGCGTTCGATTGCCAGTGCCAGACCCTGGCCTACGCCGACGCACATGGTCGCCAGACCTTTCTTGCCACCGGTCTTTTCCAGCTGATGCAATGCGGTCAGCACCAGACGTGCACCACTCATCCCCAACGGATGGCCCAAGGCAATGGCGCCACCGTTCGGGTTTACCTGAGCCGCGTCGTCCGCCAGCCCCAGTTCGCGCAACACTGCCAAACCTTGGCTAGCGAAGGCTTCGTTGAGTTCGATCACATCAAAATCGCTGACGGCCAGACCGAGGCGCTCAGTCAGTTTGCGCACCGCCGGGACCGGACCAATGCCCATCACCCGCGGCGCAACGCCGGCGCTCGCCATACCCAGCACTTTAGCGCGGGCGGTCAGGCCGTGTTTCTTCACCGCTTCAGCGGACGCCAGAATCAACGCCGCAGCACCATCATTCACGCCCGAAGCGTTGCCGGCGGTGACGGTTTTGTCGGGACCGTTGACCGGTTTGAGTTTGGCCAACATTTCCAGGGTAGTGTCGGCGCGAGGATGTTCGTCCTGCGTGACCACCGTTTCACCCTTTTTGTGGGCAATCCGCACTTCAACGA
>NZ_JBFULH010000379.1:0-3959 GCF_056400445.1 Pseudomonas sp. P5_B2
CCTGTTTATCCAGGGCCACGCATTGTTTCTTCAAGGTATCGAGGCTTTTTTCCAAGGGTGTGCCGGTGAGCTCGCCCATGACTTCCTGAAACGTACGCCCCGGCTGCCAGTAACTGCCCCAAAAATATTGGTCAAACACCGTTTCGACACGACGCAACGCCACCTTGGTGTCCCAGATCAGCACCAACGTCTTGCCCTGTTCGAATTGTCTTTTTTTGATGCGCTGACCCTGGACTGAAGCCCAGGCCACCACCACGATTGCCATCACGGCAATGRGCGCGGTGGCGCTGTCGAGAAACACCAGCGCTTTATCGATCTGGTGAGCCAGCATGATGCCGTAGAAATAGGTGGCCGACAGCAAAACCAATGCCGCAATAGCGCACCAAAAACCAGGAGCGTAAGGGTTTTTCATTATTTTAATCCCCATGACCAACGCGAGCCTTGATCGATGAAATCAACACGCAACCTCATCAAATCAAAGCATAGCAACGGCCTCAGGGTTTGCTGGTGTTCGTGGCTTGCGTTCGTCCGCTTTCCCAGCCGCCGCCCAGTGCAAGGAACAAATCGATCTGGCTCATGGCAACTTGAGTGTTGGCAGAGGCCAGTTGTGCTCGCACATCGGTGTAGGTGCGGGTCGCCTGCAAGTCCGCCAGGAACGACTCGCGACCCGCCTGGAAGAAGCGATGCGTCTGGGCTGCCGCCAGTTGCGCTGATTGCTCGGCTTCGGCCAGTGCATCACGGCGTTGCAACAATGCCGTGTACTGGGCCAGGCCGGTCTGGGTTTCGCGAATGGCGTTGAGCACCACGCCATCAAAATGCGCCAGCGTACCTTGCGTTGTGGCTTCGGCCTCCCGGATTCGCGCGCGGGAACCGTTGGACGGCACCGTCCAGGTCAACAGTGGACCAAAGCCCCAGCGATTGGTCGATGCTTGCCCGAGGTTCTCCAGGAGACCGACGGTCCCGACGCTCGCTCCAATACTGATGTCCGGGTACAACTCGCCGGTAGCAATGCCGATTCCGGCAGTCGCCGCAGCCAACCGGCGCTCGGCCTGTCGCACATCCGGCCGACGCTTGAGCAGGGCTGCACCGTCACCGACTGGCAACAATTGGGTAATTTTCGGCAGTTCGGCGCAATCGCTGGTACCTGCCGGTAATTGGTCGACCGGTTTGGCGAGCAGCATCGACAAGCGAAATAAACCAGCCTGACGCGCCGCCTCGTATCGCGGCAAGTCGGCGCGCAAGGATTTGAATTGGGTTTGCGAACGGGTGACCTGGGTTTCATCGCCACGCCCGGCGTCACGCAAACGCTGGATCAGCGTTGTGCTCTGGGCCTGCAAATCGAGAGAGTGCTGAGCAATTTCCCGCTCTTCGTTGGCCGCACACACTTGGGTGTACGCCCGCACGACATCGGCTACCAAGGTGATTCGCGCCGTGTCCGCGGCGGCTTGCGTTGCATCGGCATTGGCTTTGGCCGCTTCGATACCGCGTTGCAAAGTGCCGAACAGGTCGAACTGATAAGAGGTGGTAATGCCGATATCGCCGACGTTGGCCACCGGTACTTTTTCGGGTAACAAAAAGGCTTCGCCGGATTCCTGCAAACGCTGGGCGCCGACCCTTACGCCACCGCTCCAGCCGCCCGCCGCCTGGGCTTCATCAACCTGAGCCCGCGCACGGGCAAGACTCGCCGCCGCCACGCGTAAATCAGTGTTGGACGCCATGGCTTGCTGCACCAGTTGGTCGAGGCGTGGATCTTTGTACATGCGCCACCAATCGCTGGGTACCGGCGCCGAAACGACATTTTTGTCGTTCGCAGCCAAGTCGCCCTGCAGGTCTTCACGGTGGATGGCCGCTTCGTCAGGCAGGTGGTAATCCGGGCCAACCACCTGACAGGCCGACAGCAGCAAACCTAATCCGGCAACCGCCAAACCTGACGCCCTGTTCATTTCGCCGGCTCCTGCGGTTGATCGTCGATGATCGAGACTGTCGCGGTGCGCCCGGCGATCATGCGGAAGTCCGCCGGGACATCATCGAAGGCAATCCGCACCGGAATCCGCTGCGCCAGGCGCACCCAGCTGAACGCCGGGTTGACGTTCGGCAACAGGTTGCTGCCGATGGTGCGGTCGCGGTCTTCAATACCGGCAACGATGCTTTCCACATGACCGCGCAGCCGCGCACGATCGCCGACCACCCGGATGTCGACGCTCTGGCCGACATGAATGCCGTTCAGTTTGGTTTCTTCGAAATATCCGTCGATGTGGAATGAATCGCTGTCCACTACCGACAACACCGGCCGCCCGGCCGTGACGAATTCCTGCACACGTGGTGCGCGGTCGTTGATGTAGCCGTCGACCGGGCTGCGGATGGTCGAACGGTCGAGGTTCAATTGAGCGCTGTCGACCGCTACTTGAGCTTCCRTCAACGCCACCTCGGCGCGAGCCACCCGGGACTGGCTTTCTTCCAATTGCTCGCCTGGCACCAAGTTGCCGAGCCCACGGTTACGCTTGGCTTCACGTTGCGCCTGAGCCAAGGTTTCCTGACGGTCGGCGACCGCCGCCTTGGCCTGGCGCAGGGCCAGTTTGAAACGGTCCTTATCGATGCTGAACAGCACCTGGCCGCGTTTGACCAATTGGTTGTCACGCACGTCCACTTGCTGAATCAACCCGGAGACGTCAGGGGCGATTTGCACGATGTCGGCACGGATATGCCCGTCGCGGGTCCACGGCGCAAACATGTAGTACATCACCATGCGCCAGACCACGACGACGGCGAAGGTCACGATCAACAGGGTCAGCACCACGCGACCCAAGGTCAAAAAAGGTTTTTTCATGTCATCAGGTATCGACTGAGTGAGTCCACGGCGCCGAGCAGCAAAGCGTAGAGAGCCACGTTGAACAATGCCCGGTGCCAGACCAGACGGTAAAAGTGCAGGCGCATCAGCACCCCGTGCACCAGCAGGTACAACACATACGTAATGCCCATCAGTACCAGCAGCGTGGGCAGAAACACCCCGCTGAGATCCACATCACCGATCATAAAGGCGCTCCATCGATGCCATGGGGCAGCGGTTCTTCGAGTTCGCCCGAGCCGACGAATTCCACGCCAGGCAATAAAGCCAGACGCAGGCCACTCAGGGCATGCAACAAATTCAGACGTGTGTCCTCTTCGCAGTCCATATCCAGAGCACGGCGGGTGCGGTCGAGGGTCATCAGCAACGGGCTGGGTGCCGGCAGGCGCTCAGCGGCCTTGAGACAGTCCTTGAAATACTCACCGACTTCCGCCACCACCTGATGCAGCAACGCCTGCGGGACACCGGCCACCCGCGGGGTGTAGGCCAGCAAGTCGAGCAGGTTCAGCGCCACGCGCACTTCTCGCAACGCGATGCCGGTGTCCTGGCCGGTCATGGCCAGACGCGGCAAGTGCTGCATCAGACGATCGAGCACTTTGATCCCCAATTGCCGGTGTTCGGCCAAAGTGGCCGGTTCGGTGAGGCTGACAATGTCGCGCCAACTGAATCGGGTCAGGCGCTTGGCTGCCAGTTCAGCACCAAACGGCCGGGCGATCAGGGTCCAGACGAAGGCAAACAACAACCCGATGGGACCGGCGAGGTTGGAGTTGGCAAAGCTGAGGAAGTCCGCGTCGTAGGCGCCTTGGATACTGATAAAGGACGAGGTGTTGACGAGGGTCAGCAGCATGCCCAGGTAAAACTGCGGCTTGACCGTCAGGGTGCCGATGATGATGAACGGCACGGCAAACGCCAGCACCAGCATCGGGAAGTCATGCAGGTTGGGCAGCACCAGAAACAGATACAGGCTGGCGAACACCACCGACATCGCGGTCCAGAAGAAGAACCGGTAAATCTGCGGCGCCGGGTCATCCATCGAGGCGAAAAAGCTGCACGCCACGGCGGCCATAATCACCGCGGCCCCGCCATCAGTCCAGCCAAGCAGAATCCACAGCAC
>NZ_JBFULH010000380.1:0-3953 GCF_056400445.1 Pseudomonas sp. P5_B2
AACGGGAAGTACACCGCGTCCACGCCTTTGGCTTCGAAGAAGTCGGTCGGATCGTCGAAGGCTTGCTGCGGCGCGTTCCAGGTCAGCGACAACATGTATTGCTTACCTTGSAYCAGTCCRCCGCTGCCATATTTCTGCGAGGCATCGGAACGGGTSCGGCCRTCRCTGGCGTAGAGGCTSCCRTGGCCTTCGGTGAAGACTTCGTCGATGTAYTTTTTCACGRTCCATGGCGCGCCCATCCACCAGCCSGGCATTTGATAAATGATCACGTCGGCCCACAGGAATTTGGCGACTTCTTCGGCGACGTCGTAACCCTCGTCGATGAAGGTGGCTTTCACATCCATGCCGCCGCGGTCCAGCACGCTCAACGCGGCTTCATGCAGGGTGGCGTTGTAGCGGCCATCGGAGTGGGCGAATTTTTTGCCACCATTGAGCAACAGAACTTTTTTCATCAGAAATCCCGGAAGGTCAGAAATTGGATGGCGGCAGGTTAATGGTTGGCCTCGCGCGGAATAAGCCCCGAATACGCAAAACCCTTTTGACCAATACGCACGAATCACTAGGCGATTGTTGCAATAAACTTGCGCCGATTCTTAATTTGAGGAGATTTTTGATGAGTGAAACGCAAGGCTTCATCCTGCACGCCAAGACCCGCCCGGAGCAATCCGACGCCTTCGAAGCGTTTTTCCGTGGCTACGTGGAAGCCAGTCGCGCCGAGCCCGGTTGCATCGAGTACCACATGCTGCGCGACAAACAGGACCCGACGCTCTTTATCTTCTACGAGATCTGGCAGTCCCAGGCTCACCTGGACGTGCACTCGAATCTTCCGCACATGAAGCAGTTCCTCGACCAGCGCGATGATTACCTGGAACGGGACTTCGAGATCCGCGCCATCGACATGCTCAGCCCGTCGTCCGCTACCCGCTGATCAACAAGTGGCCGCCGAGCACACCGAGGCCGATGAAGAACACACGTTTGAACAATACGGCGCTGATCCGCTGACGCAGCCATTGGCCCAGCCACATGCCGAGCATGGCCGGGATCAGCGCCAGCAACGACGCGCTCAACTCGCCTCCGCCTAGGGCGTCACGCCACCACAGGCCGGCTGCCAGCGCCAGGGTCGAAATGGTGAACGACAAGCCCAGCGCCTGCACGAGTTCGTCCTTGCTCAAACCGAGCGCTTGCAGATAAGGCACGGCCGGAATCACAAAGACGCCGGTGGCCGAGGTGATGACGCCTGTCAGCACGCCGCACAGCGGACCGAACCAGCGTTCGGTACGACTGCCGACGCGCAAGGTTGGCAGGAGCAAACCACTCAGCGCGTAGAGCAACAATGCAACGCCCAATCCCCGTACCACCCAATGTCCACCAGCCATGCCAAGCCAAAGCGTGCCCGCGCCGGTGCCAATGAAAATAGCCAGCAGCATTGGCCATAGACGCTTGATCAACCCGCGCAAATGTCCGCCGAATGCCAGTTGCCACACATTCGTGAGTGTTGCCGGAATAATCAGCAGCGCAGCAGCCTGCGATGGCGCCATAGCCAGACCGAGCAGGCCCATGGCGATGGTTGGCAAGCCGAGGCCGATGACGCCTTTGATCATGCCGGCCAGCAGGAAGGTGGCGATGACCAGCAATGACAGAGCCAGCCCGAGGTTTTGATAGAACGCGGCGAGTGTATTCATGGGGCTATCCTGAGCGTGGATTAGCCGCGTGAAAATCTGCCATATACTGAGGCAGCCTCTTGTAGAGCAAGAGGCAAATAAATGAGTCGAGTACTAGCCTCTTCGCGGGCAAGTCGGATCGCCGCACCGCCGCTCCCACAGGTTTGATCGCGGTCTAAATGTGGGAGCGGGCTTGYCCGCGAAGGCGTCCCTCCAGACAACACAAATCCCGAGGTTGCCAATGCACTTCGACCTGACCGACCTGCGCCTCTACCTGAACATCCTCGACAGCGGCAACATCACCGCCGGAGCCGCGCGCAGCCATCTGTCCCTGGCGGCAGCAAGCGCGCGAATCCGCGCCATGGAAGCTGCGTTCGGCATCGAATTTTTACAGCGAGGCCGGCGCGGTGTCACGCCGACCTCGGCGGGCAAAGCTTTGGCAAAACACGCCCGGGCGCTGCTGCAACAGGCGGAACACATGCAACAGGACTTGGCTGAATACGCCAAGGGTGTCAAAGGTCAGGTGCGGTTGTTGTGCAATACCACCGCAATCACCGAGTACCTGCCGGAGTTGCTCGCGGACTTTCTGCATGAGCACCCCAATCTCGACATCGATCTGCAAGAGCTGCCCAGCGCACGCATCACCCACGCGCTGCGCCAGGGCGCGGCAGACCTTGGCATCGTGTCCGACGCCGTGGACACCGATGACCTGCAGACCCGCGCCTTTCGCGACGATCCGCTGGTGCTGATTCTGCCCCACGATCACCCGCTGGCCGACAGCGAATCCTTAAGTTTCAGCGACACCTTGCACCATGATTACGTAGGACTGAACGCCAACAGCGCCCTCGCGGTGTACCTCGAAGAACAGGCTCTGCACATCGGCTCGCGCCTGCAAATCCGCATCCGCACTGACGGTTTCGAGGGCGTGATGCGCATGGTCGCGCGCGGTGCCGGGTTGGCCATCGTGCCCCTGGCCGCCGTCGTGCGCTGGCCGGGGGGACACTCATTCAAGTGGACCGCTCTGCAGGAACCCTGGGCGCAACGCAAACTGCTGCTCTGCGCCCGGGACTTTGAAGCGCTACCCGGCTACGCGAAGGCTTTGCTACAAGCCTTGACCCTTTAGTAGCGGGGTCGCGCGTTTCTGGACACTTCGATGTCGAGTTCAGACAACTGACCGATGCTTGGGCGCTATAGGGTGCGACTTCAGTTCCTGAACCCACTGCCCGGAGTCCACATGACCGCACCGATTACCGTCCTTCGCGACACGCATCCACTGCCGGTGCTTGACGCCTGCAAATGGGAAAAACTCGAAGGTGACCCGCACACCGTCAACCTCAACGCCTACACCAGCGATGATGGCAGCAAGATCATGGGTACCTGGATCTGCACGCCGGGCAAGTGGTATGTCGAATACGTGAAGTGGGAATACTGCGACTTCCGCGAGGGCTACTGCATCATCACCCCGGAAGGAAAGGAGCCGATCCATCTGCGTGCCGGCGACATTTTCGTCATCGAGCCGGGGATGAAAGGCACATGGGAAGTGGTGGAAACCGTACGCAAGTATTTCGTGTTTGCGTGATGCAAAAAAAACCGGGAGATCACTCGATGTGATCTCCCGGTAAATGTCCTGACTTGAAATGCGCAACACTGTGGTGAGGGGGCTTGCCCCCGTTGGTTCGCGATGCGGACCCAAAATCGCAAAGCACAGTGTTGCAGATAAATCGCGTTAACCGGTTTTGTGACTGCTTCGCAGCCGAACGGGGGCAAGCCCCCTCACCACAAAAGCTCTCCTGCCACAGACCCCGCGAAAACCTTATTGCGGCTTGCGATAGCTGTTGATGATCGCCGAGAAGTCCTTGCCACCTTCCCCACGCTGGCTCATTGCCTGATACAACTGCTGGGCCACCGCGCCGAGCACCACCGGTTGGTGCGCCTGACGGGCCGCTTCCGTGGCCAGCCCCAAATCCTTGAGCATCAGTTCGGCACCGAAGCCACCGGTATAACCGCGCGAGGCCGGCGCCGTTTCGACGATGCCCGGCCATGGGTTGTACATCTCCGAACTCCAGCACCGCCCGGTGGAACTGTTGATGATCCCGGCGAGCACAGTCGTGTCGATCCCCAGGGCATCACCCAGCGCCATGGCTTCGCTGACCCCAACCATGGAAATACCCAACAGCAGGTTGTTGCAGATCTTGGCGATTTGCCCGGTGCCGACTTCACCGCAATGAACGATGTTGCGGCCCATCTGCGCCAGCACCGGTTGCAGGGTGGCAAACAGCTCAGGGGTAGCGC
>NZ_JBFULH010000381.1:0-3953 GCF_056400445.1 Pseudomonas sp. P5_B2
AGACCAGGTAAACCCGGGTTCACTGATCCTGTCTGCTGAAATGATGCTGCGCCACATGGGCTGGACCGAAGCGGCGGATCTGATCATCAAGGGCACCAACGGCGCGATTTCCGCCAAGACCGTGACCTATGACTTCGAACGTTTGATGGACGGGGCAACGCTGTTGTCTTCGTCTGCGTTTGGTGATGCGCTCATTTCACACATGTAAGCGAATCGGCACTAAAAAAACCGCCTTCGGGCGGTTTTTTTCATGACTGGATGCTGATTGCGTCAGTTCGATACCGTCTCCTGCTTGATGGCGGGAGCGACAGGATCGCTCACTGACGGGGCTGCACCGATCTTCACGGCGTGCAATCCCTTGGGGCCTTGTACGATCTCGAAGCTGACGATTTGTCCAGCCTTGAGCGTTTTGTAACCATCCATCTCGATGGCCGAATAGTGGGCAAAGAAGTCGATCTCCTTGCCATCCTCGTCACGACCTTCTCTGGCGTCGGTGTTTATGAAACCGAATCCCTTGGCATTGTTGAACCATTTCACCTTGCCGACTGACATGCTCATATCCCTCTGCAACAGACTCCATCACTGGAGTATCATCCAGTACATCCACAGTCAGTCACTTTAAATAAAGTTGACTCTGCGGACCTTTTTTACCCACTGTGGGCTCTATTGGTTGTAACACCGTTTTTCCGATAGTCAAGGTGACCGGGCGGTCGGTGTTGAAATCGTCCATAGTCGCCCCCACCACTGTCTTAGCACAACTGACGAACCTTTCTTTCCATGCATGCAATCAGCCAGATTCGACTAACATTCAATCAGGATCGCCCGACTCTCCAGAAAGATCGCCCGGAGGAACACGACGACGATTCCGCAGGCATTGCTGTTCAGGAGGCGAAGCCTGCGTTACAGGCACCGCCGATGTACAAGGTGGTTTTGTTCAATGATGACTACACACCGATGGATTTCGTCGTCGAAGTGCTCGAGGTGTTTTTTAACCTGAATCGCGAGCTGGCGACCAAGGTCATGCTGGCCGTCCATACAGAAGGACGGGCAGTATGTGGAGTGTTTACCCGCGACATCGCCGAAACAAAGGCTATGCAGGTCAACCAGTACGCCAGGGAAAGCCAGCATCCGCTACTCTGTGAAATCGAGAAGGACGGTTAATCGCCGACCACTTGGGTATGAGGTGAAGCTATGTTAAACCGCGAGCTCGAAGTCACCCTCAATCTTGYCTTCAAGGAGGCCCGTTCGAAGCGTCATGAGTTCATGACCGTCGAGCACCTCCTGCTGGCCCTATTGGATAATGAGGCTGCCGCCACCGTTTTGCGTGCGTGCGGCGCAAACCTCGACAAACTCAAGCATGACCTGCAGGAGTTCATCGACTCCACCACGCCCTTGATCCCTCTTCATGACGAGGACCGCGAAACCCAGCCAACCCTGGGCTTCCAGCGTGTACTGCAGCGTGCTGTTTTTCACGTTCAGAGCTCGGGCAAGCGTGAAGTGACTGGCGCCAACGTACTGGTCGCCATTTTCAGTGAGCAAGAGAGTCAAGCGGTGTTCCTGCTGAAACAGCAGAGCGTTGCGCGCATTGATGTCGTCAACTACATCGCTCATGGCATTTCCAAAGTGCCTGGGCATGGCGATCACTCTGAAGGTGAGCAAGATATGCAGGACGACGAGGGCGGTGAGTCTTCTTCTTCAAGCAATCCTCTGGATGCTTATGCCAGTAACCTCAACGAACTCGCGCGCCAGGGTCGAATCGATCCGTTGGTAGGCCGTGAGCTGGAAGTCGAACGCGTTGCGCAGATTCTGGCGCGCCGTCGCAAAAACAATCCGCTGCTGGTGGGCGAGGCGGGCGTGGGTAAAACCGCGATTGCCGAAGGCCTGGCCAAACGCATTGTCGACAACCAGGTGCCGGACCTGCTGGCCAACAGCGTGGTGTACTCCCTCGACCTGGGTGCCTTGCTGGCCGGGACCAAATACCGTGGTGATTTTGAGAAGCGCTTCAAGGCGCTGCTCAATGAACTGAAAAAACGTCCGCAGGCGATCCTGTTCATCGACGAAATCCACACCATTATCGGTGCGGGTGCTGCGTCCGGTGGCGTCATGGATGCCTCGAACCTGCTCAAGCCGCTGCTGTCCTCCGGCGATATCCGTTGCATCGGTTCGACCACGTTTCAGGAATTTCGCGGGATCTTCGAGAAGGATCGTGCCTTGGCGCGACGCTTCCAGAAGGTCGATGTGTCGGAGCCTTCGGTGGAAGACACCATTGGCATCCTGCGCGGCTTGAAAGGTCGTTTCGAAGCTCACCACAACATCGAATACAGTGATGAAGCGCTGCGTGCGGCGGCTGAGCTGGCTTCGCGCTATATCAATGACCGGCATATGCCGGACAAGGCCATCGACGTCATCGACGAGGCGGGCGCCTATCAGCGTCTGCAGCCGATCGAGAAGCGTGTGAAACGCATCGAGGTGCCTCAAGTCGAGGACATCGTCGCGAAAATTGCGCGGATTCCGCCTAAGCACGTCACCAGTTCCGACAAAGAACTGCTGCGCAACCTTGAGCGTGACCTGAAGCTGACKGTRTTTGGYCAGGAYGCSGCSATCGAYTCGYTGTCGACSGCGATCAARCTGTCKCGTGCCGGCCTCAAGTCGCCTGACAAGCCTGTCGGTTCGTTCCTGTTCGCAGGGCCGACCGGTGTCGGTAAAACCGAGGCGGCGCGTCAGCTGGCCAAGGCGTTGGGGATCGAGCTGGTTCGYTTCGACATGTCCGARTACATGGAGCGCCACACCGTATCGCGTCTGATCGGTGCGCCTCCAGGCTACGTCGGGTTCGATCAGGGCGGCCTGCTCACCGAAGCTATCACCAAGCAGCCTCACTGCGTGCTGTTGCTCGATGAAATCGAGAAGGCGCATCCGGAAGTCTTCAACCTGCTGCTGCAGGTCATGGACCACGGTACGCTGACCGATAACAACGGGCGCAAGGCGGATTTCCGTAACGTGATTGTCATCATGACGACCAACGCCGGTGCCGAGACTGCAGCGCGTGCTTCGATCGGTTTCACCCATCAGGACCACTCGTCCGATGCGATGGAAGTGATCAAGAAGAGCTTCACGCCAGAGTTCCGCAACCGTCTGGACACCATTATCCAGTTTGGTCGCCTCAGCCATGAGGTCATCAAAAGCGTGGTGGACAAGTTCCTTACCGAGCTTCAGGCGCAGCTGGAAGACAAGCGCGTGCAGCTGGAGGTGACGGACGCGGCTCGCAGCTGGCTGGCGGCGGGTGGCTACGACTCGGCAATGGGCGCTCGTCCAATGGYGCGTTTGATCCAGGACAAGATCAAGCGTCCACTGGCCGAAGAGATCCTCTTTGGCGAACTGGCCGACCATGGCGGTGTGGTGCACATCGATCTTAAGGACGGCGAGCTGACCTTCGAGTTCGAGACCACGGCTGAAATGGCCTGACGGCTGTTGATCTGTTGTAAAGCGAAAGGCGCCTTCGGGCGCCTTTTTGTTGTCTGTTAGATTGGGTGTATATCCGTTGCTGCGGTAACGGCCGCTATTGGTTTCGCTCTTACAGCGAGTCCCTTTTGGCAAACGAACGCCCCAAAAGGAACCAAAAGGTCTCGCCCCGAGCGTCCGGCCCCTCGCTAAGGCTCGGCGTTCCTTCGCTCCGGTATCCATCCGGGGACACTGCCCTCCGGTCTGCTTCGCGACGACCTACATGCAGCGTGTTCGACTGCGTCGAACGGCGCTGTGCGCCACTCCCCGGATGCACACCTACACTCAGCCTCCCGAAGGGGCGGGCAGATCAAAATCAGCCGAGGCGGAATGATAGCCGACCTGTTATTGCGGGTGTGCGCGAACTTCTTTTAGGCGCTGGCGAAGCTGCGATCTTTTGATCTGGCTTTGGCTTTGGCTTTGGCTTTGGCTTTGGCTTTGGCTTTGGCTTTGGC
>NZ_JBFULH010000382.1:0-3923 GCF_056400445.1 Pseudomonas sp. P5_B2
CTTGAGGACATGGTGCGCGACGGGCGATTCCGCGAAGATTTGCTCTATCGTCTGAACGTCATCACCTTGCACCTGCCTCCGCTACGCGAACGCCGTGAAGATATCCTGAACCTGGCGGACCGTTTTCTCGCCCGTTTCGTCAAGGAATACGCGCGCCCGGCAAGGGCTTTCAGTGATGAAGCCCGTGAGGCGCTATTGGGTTATCGCTGGCCCGGCAACATTCGCGAGCTGCGTAACGTGGTTGAGCGGGCGAGCATTATTTGTCCGCAGGAACGGGTCGAGATCAGCCACTTGGGCATGGCCGAAACGCCGATTAACAACGCGCCGCGCATCGGTGCGGCGTTGAGTCTGGATGAACTGGAAAAAGCCCACATCGGTGCAGTCCTCGCCACAGCGGATACTCTGGATCAGGCGGCAAAGACCTTGGGCATTGATGCATCGACCCTGTATCGCAAACGCAAGCAATACAACTTGTGAGCTGTATCCGATGAAACTGGCGATGAAGCTGCGTACTCGGTTGTTCCTGAGTATTTCCGCACTGATCACCGTGGCACTGCTCGGGCTCTTGCTCGGGCTGGTCAGCGTGATGCAGATGGCCAGCTCCCAGGAAGCGCTCGTTCGCAACAACTTCACCACCCTCGACCTGGGGCTGAAACTGCGTCAGACCCTGGGCGATCAATTGATGGTCATGGTCAGCGAGAAGCCCGATCCTGCCAGGTTCGAGTCGGCCAGGCAGCACTACATCCAGTTGCTCGATGAAGGCATCGCCCTCGAGCAATCCGGCAATGGCGGCCCGTATGGGTTTGAACAAGCCAAGAATGACTATCTGGATTTTCTTCTAGCCTACGGTCAGGCCTCTGATCCAGCCAAAGTGTTGAGCGGCAACGAAGCACTCACGGCAAAATTCAACACGTTGCGCAACGGTCTGCTCACAGAACACAAGCGTGCGCTGGATAACATCACTAACACCGAGCGCCAGTCACGGGAGCGCGCATTGCTGGTGGCTGGCCTGCTGGGGTTGGTAGGGTTGGCAGTGCTGATCATTGGATTTGTGACGGCCCACGCGATTGCCCGACGTTTTGGTGAGCCGATCGAGGCCTTGGCCCAGGCCGCCGACAATATTGGCAAGGGCAATTTCGAGGTGACCCTGCCGATTTCGTCCGCCATGGAACTGAACCTGCTGACCAAGCGCTTCGGGATCATGGCCGAGGCATTGCGTGAGCACCAGGCCACCAACATCGACGAACTGCTCGCCGGTCAACAACGGCTGCAAGCCGTGCTCGACAGCATCGATGACGGCTTGTTGATGATCGATCGCGAAGGGCATCTTGAACACCTCAATCCCGTGGCGCAGCGCCAGTTGGGTTGGGACACCGATCGCCTGGGACAGGGCCTGGGTGCGGCCCTTGAGCGTCCGGAACTGGATGAACAGCTGAAACTGGTGCTGCGCGGCGGCACGCTGGAGCGTGCGCCGGAAGACTTGAGTATCGAGATCGATGGTGAGTCGAGGCTGCTGACCTACAGCCTGACGCCGGTCATCCATACCCAAGGTCATATTCTCGGCGCGGTGATGGTATTACATGACGTCACCGAACAGAGGGCGTTCGAACGGGTGCGCAGCGAGTTT
This sequence comes from Pseudomonas sp. P5_B2, assembly GCF_056400445.1. Classification (NCBI taxonomy): domain Bacteria; kingdom Pseudomonadati; phylum Pseudomonadota; class Gammaproteobacteria; order Pseudomonadales; family Pseudomonadaceae; genus Pseudomonas; species Pseudomonas sp. P5_B2. The sequence continues at coordinate 1,628 of NZ_JBFULH010000382.1, forward strand.
GTCTTACGCGCTTCCCATGAGTTGCGAACGCCGGTCACCGGCATGCACATGGCTTTCGGTCTGTTTCGCGAGCGGGCGAAATTTCCACAGGATTCTCGCGAAGCCGACCTGCTGGATACCGTCAATGAAGAAATGCAGCGCTTGATGCAGTTGATCAACGACTTGTTGAATTTCTCTCGCTACCAGAACGGATTGCAGAAACTGTCCCTGGCGCCATGCTCCATCGAGGATCTACTGGCGCAGGCTCAGGTCCGCTTTGCCGGGGCTGCGGCGGAGCAGGGCATCGAATTGCGAGTAGAAGTGCAGGGGACGCTACCCCGGTTGCAGGCCGATCAACCGCAACTGGACCGGGTGCTCGACAATCTGATCGACAACGCTTTGCGCCATACCGCTCGGGAAGGGCTGATTCGATTGCAGGCCCGGCGCCATGGCGAGCGGGTGATTATCAGTGTCGAGGACAACGGCGAAGGGATTGCCTATGGTCAGCAAGGGCGGATCTTCGAGCCCTTTGTCCAGGTTGGTCGCAAAAAAGGGGGGGCCGGGCTGGGTTTGGCACTTTGCAAGGAAATCGTGCAATTGCACGGTGGGCGGATGGGCGTCTATTCGCGGCCGGGTCAGGGTACGCAGTTCTACATGGCGCTGGCGGTATAAGCCGCTTTCACGCCTCGTCATTCAGTCGTCGGCCCGCCTTTCGCCGGCCGCGGGTAATCAGCTCGATGAACTGCACGGAGCTCAAGGCATGGGCGAACAGCCAGCCCTGACCGAACTTCACCCCCTCGCTACATAGAAACGCTGCCTGCGCTTCATGTTCGATGCCCTCGGCGATCACTTTGAGTTGCAGCGCTTGTGCCATGTGAATGATATGTGGTGCGACGCCGCTGCTGGCGGCGTCATGGCCCAATGCGTCGATAAATGCCTTGTCGATCTTCAGGCAATCCACCGGCAGAGTTTGCAGGTAGGCGAGGCTGCAATAGCCGGTGCCAAAATCATCGATCAGCACTTGATGCCCGACATCGCGCAACGCTTGCAGGTTTTCCCTGGCCACTACCACATCGATCAATCCCCGTTCTGTCACCTCGAAGGCAATCTGCTGTGCGGCGACCCGGTGCAGGGTCAGCAGGCGGGCCATCACTTGACCGATACGCGGCACCATTACATCGCACGCTGCAAGGTTGACCGAGATGTACAGTTGCGGGTTGGCGCGTAGCAATTGTCCCAGTTGTTCGAGCAAGCGTTGCAGCACGAAGTCGGTCATCTGCCGGATCTGGCCGGTATTTTCAGCCATTGGGATGAACAAGTCGGGGCTGGTCAATGTGCCGTCTGGCCTTCGCCAGCGCAGCAACGCTTCGGCACCGACACAGTTGCGGCTGTCGAGATCGAAGATCGGTTGATAAAGCACCTGCAGCTCACCTCGCCGTATGKCGCCGTGCAGTTCGGCGTCCAGCGACTGGCGCTGGCGCACCAGTAGAAACACCAGAAAACCAACAATCACCCCCAGCATCAGACTGGCAGGAAGCAGCCACCACCACACCGCCGGCACGTGCATGACTGTGCGCGGTGTGATCAATACCAATTGGTATTCCGGATTGTTGGTCGGCATGTGATAAATCAAGCGGGTCTGCGTGACTTGCAATGCGTCGCGGCTTTTGGGAACCCAGGATTCCGTCGGTGGCCAGACTTGTGCGGCACCCAAGACCGGAATGGCGCGAGTGCCACGGTCCAGCACCACCAGCAGGCTGCTTCCGGGCGACAAGTCGACCATGTCGGTCAAATGGCCACGAGACGTCGCCACCCGGAAGTTTCCCCTTCCAAGCATCAGCGCGGCACGGTTTTCATCGGGTTCGGTGGTGGTGTTCAGCCAATAACTGTAGGTGGGGCCTTTGATGTCGGGAGGTCGCAGTAACGACAACCCTTCCTGGCGAGGACGGCTGGAGCACAACCGTGAATCGTCGACGTAAGCCGCTTCGTAAACGAAGCGGTAATTAAAGCTGACCTGTTGCAGAGTTGCGATCAATTCGGCATCGCAACCTCGAAGCGGCTGGGCTTCAAGGTCGTCCAGGCTTTCGCGCAGCTGCCCAAACAGCTGTTCAAGGCGGGCGAGGAAGCGCTCGCCCTGAGCGTTCATTTCTCGGCTTTCATTCTGCTCAACCTGATGCATCGCCACGAACAGACTGCCCGCGATTAATAAGGTCGCACTCAGGACAGCCGCCAACATCGCCAAAAACCAGGGGCGATAGAACCAGCTACGGAGTGTTTCGCGCGCTACAGCCATCATTGATATCCGAAGAATTACCAA
>NZ_JBFULH010000383.1:0-3917 GCF_056400445.1 Pseudomonas sp. P5_B2
CCCACGGCAACACCGGCTGTAGTCCAAGGGTGTTCCTGGGCGTAGTCCCGAGTGGCAATCCCGGTTTCACGGGTTTTGACTTTGACGTCTTCGTACGCGTCGCTGAGCAGATGACGCGAATGTTTCAGCGCACTTTCGGCGTTGGCTTTCAGGGTATTGAGGGTTCTACGCGACTCGTCCGACGCATCGTCTTTCAGGCTTTCCAACGATTTCAGCAGACTCTCGATTTCGGCTTCCATGCTTTGCAATGAGGCTTTACGTAATGAAGTGGTGGCCATGGTGGCTCTCCTGCATTGATTGAGTTGCGTGTGTTGGTTGGGACTTCAGGGGCTGGAGAAAGTGCAGTAAATCTGCCTATCCCTTTCGAATTGGCCGACGCAAGTAAGACTAAAAATCACTGCTAGGCTGTAATTCACACCCTGAGGAGAACGCCATGACTGACCACCACACCTACAAAAAAGTCGAACTGGTCGGCTCGTCCACCAGCAGCATTGAAGACGCCATCAATAACGCGCTGGCGGAAGCCAGCAAAAGTCTCAAGCTCATGGAATGGTTTGAAGTGATCGAAACCCGCGGGCACATCAAGGACGGCAAGGCGGCCCATTTTCAGGTGACGCTCAAAGTCGGATTCCGGATTGCCAGCAGCTGAGTTTGAGCTAGTCTTCTAAACTTGCGCGCTGGCCGAGTGCCATCTGGAAAGGCAAAGCGCTACATGTGTGCATCCAGCGGATGGGTGGATGCCTCTTTTGATCCGACCAGGGGAATGCGACCGATGAAGAAGTTTATTTTGGCGGGTTGTTTGTTGAGCCTTGCGGGAACAGCCTTTGCCCAGGGCAAGTCGTGCGACGAGCTGAAAGCCGAAATCGCAGCGAAACTGGACGCCAAGGGTATTTCCAATTACACGCTGGAAATCGTCGATAAAGGCGCTGCGGCTGACGGAAAAGTCGTTGGCACCTGTGAAAAAGGCTCCAGGCAAATCGTCTACAAGCAGGGCTGACCATCTTCGAAACTGAAAAAGCCGACGCAATGGCGTCGGCTTTTTTGTGGGTGCTGTCAGCCTTTCATAACCTGCGCCAACAGTTCATAGGAGCGCAGGCGATCGGCATGTTCGTACAGGTCGCAGGTAAAAATCAGTTCGTCGGCCTGAGTCTGTTCGATCAGCACCTCCAGTTTGGCGCGGATTTTCTGCGGGCTGCCCACCATCGCCAACCCGAGGAAATCACTGACCGCTTCCCTCTCGTGCGGCAGCCACAACCCGTCCATGGTTTTCACCGGCGGACGCTGTACCAGACTTTGTCCGCGCATCAGCGCCAGAATCCGCTGATAGACCGACGTCGCCAGATAATCCRCCTGCTCGTCGGTATCAGCAGCCACCAGCGGCACACCGAGCATCACGTAGGGCTTATCCAATACCGCTGAAGGCTTGAAGTGGTTGCGGTAGACACGAATCGCCTCATGCATGAAACGCGGTGCGAAGTGCGAAGCGAAGGCGTAGGGCAAACCTCGCTCACCAGCCAGTTGCGCGCTGAACAGGCTGGAGCCCAGCAACCAGACCGGGACGTTGGTGCCGGTGCCCGGCATGGCGATGATCCGCTGGTCCGGGGTGCGTGGACCGAGGTAGCGCATCAGTTCGGCCACGTCTTCCGGGAAGTCATCGGCACTGCCGGAACGTTCACGACGTAGCGCACGAGCGGTCATTTGATCGGAGCCGGGCGCACGGCCCAAGCCCAGGTCAATACGTCCCGGGTACAGACTTTCCAAGGTACCGAACTGCTCGGCGATCACCAGCGGCGCGTGGTTCGGCAGCATCACACCACCCGAACCGACGCGAATGGTCGAGGTGCCGCCGGCCAAATAGCCAAGCAACACGGACGTCGCCGAGCTGGCGATGCCGTCCATGTTGTGGTGCTCGGCAACCCAAAAGCGGTGGTAGCCGAATTTTTCGACGTGCTGCGCCAGGTCCAGAGAGTTGCGCAGCGACTGAGCTGCGCTGCCGTTCTCGCGCACAGGCACCAGATCAAGGGTCGAGAACTTGATGTCGGACAGTCGTTTCATAACCTGCTTCTCCAATTGAGGTCGCAGGTTTTTCTTTCAAACGAAAACCTGCCAAATCCATAAGCGTGTTTCATGCAATGAGGGCATATACCCGAGTTTCAATAGCCAAGCCCAAAAAACCTACGGAAACGGTAGGACTAATCAGATCAGGTGAACTTTGTATCACCGTCTATCCTCAGAACCCTGGCAACCGAAAACCAAAGGCGCGACGCTTCGCGCCGGATATTGAGGAGGCAAATATGGCTATTACGAAGAAAGCATCGGCTCATTGGGAAGGTGACCTGAAAACCGGTATTGGCTCGATCTCCACTGAAACCGGCGTGCTCAGAGACGCGCCTTACGGCTTCAAAGCACGTTTCGAGGGAGGCAAAGGCACCAATCCGGAAGAGCTGATCGGGGCAGCCCATGCAGGTTGCTTCTCCATGGCGTTTTCGATGATTCTCGGTGATGCCGGCCTCAAGGCTGACAGCATCGATACGAATGCCGAAGTCACCCTGGATCAGGTGGACGGTGGTTTTGCGATCACGGCCGTGAAGTTGATCCTCAAGGCGAAAATTCCCGGGGCGACACAGGAGCAGTTCGAAGAATTGAGCAACAAGGCCAAAGAAGGCTGCCCGGTTTCCAAAGTGTTGAATGCGCAAATCAGTCTGGAAGCGACGTTGCTCAGTTGATCACAGCTTTTGCAGCCACCTGGAAAAGATCGCAGCCATGAACAGGCCGCGGTCTTTTTTTGCGCCGGGACAAAACCTGACCAGCCAAATTGTGGTCGAATAAATGACAGCAGCGAAAGCGCATCACCCTGCGCGCTGCCTCAAAGGAGCTTCAACCATGAAACGTCTTGCCTTGGCGATTATCTGTTGTGCACTGGCCACATCAGCCCTTGCAAAGCCAAAACCCTGTGAAGAACTCAAGGCCGAGATCGAAGCCAACATCCAGGCCAAAGGGGTTACGTCCTACACCCTGGAAATCGTCACCAATGACGAAGTCCACGATCAGAACATGGTTGTAGGCTCGTGCGAAAACGGCACCAAGAAAATCATCTACCAGAAAAATGACCGCTGATTTGCCTCACAGGCAATAAGACTCACTGTCTTCAGCGACGATCTCGCGTTTGGCGTTGTACAACCGGGCGCCGGGGACAAACGCTATCGACTGACCGACCAACACGTAACGTTGGCCGGCTTCGAAATGATCGTACTTGATGGTCAGGTAGCACAGCCGTTCCGATGGACCGTCCATCATCCCCATGCCCCCACCCCCACCGGGCACTGAAAAATCGAATCGAACGAGCAGCACATGACTGCCGGGCATGACCTGGAAAAAACGTCCGTCACGCAAACGCTGATTGTCCAGCCGTTCGGCCATCAACAACCTATCGTTAGGGAATGGCGTAGAAAAATCGACCCAGGCCATCTGCGGATCAACCGGTGGTAACGGGCTCTGACAGCCTGCAACTACACTGGCGGCGAGCAACAGCATCAACCTGCGCATGATGAATGACCCAATGATTCGGTCATTCAGCATAACGCTGATCAGGTGCGTTGGCAGCCTGCGGGTGTGCCTTGGCCAATCACTTTTCGCTGTTGGTTATAGAGTTTTACCCACGGCCGAAAGCCAATATTCCCCGCTTGCAGCTGATAGCGCTCACCGGCGCTGAAGTCGTTGTATTTCACGTTTAACTGACAGTCACGCCACAACCGCTCGGCATCCGGACCGATATTAGTGGGCTGGACCGGAAATTTATAACGCACCGTCAGCTCATGACTGCCCGGCGGCACCTGGAAATAGCGTTTGTCGGTGGCGGCTTTGTCATCGACTTCAAACGCTTGCAGCGCTGTGTCTTTCTGATGTGAGTCCAGGTC
>NZ_JBFULH010000384.1:0-3906 GCF_056400445.1 Pseudomonas sp. P5_B2
AACATCAATGTGACTGACCCACCGCATTCGCGAGCAAGCCCGCTCCCACAGGGTTCGGGGGTGACTTGAGAATGTGTCAGGCGCTGGTAGCCATGGCATGCCGGCGATGGTGAACTTCAAGCTGATCCTTGATCACCCGCAACACCTTGGCCTCGTGCTCATGGATAAAGAAGTGACCACCACTGAGCATGTCCACGGAAAAACTGCCGTGGGTTTCCTTGCTCCAGCCGAGCAATTGCTCGGTGGTAGCGCGATCAGACTTGCCGCCGAGCACATGCACCGGGCACTTGAGCAACGGACGCTGCTGCGGCTCGAAGCGCCCGCACAGCAGAAAATCCGCGCGCAGGACCGGCAGCGTCAGGCTCATCAGCTCTGCGTTGGCCAGCACTTCTTCGCTGGTGCCGTTGAGCGTGCGCAGTTGCTTGATCAGTTCGGCATCAGTTTTCGGTTCGGCGAAACCGCGATCATATTCAGCGCGCATCGTCGGCGCTGCGGTGCCTGAAGCGAACAGCGCCACCGGCTCCGGGCAGCCCAGCGAGCGCAACGCATGGGCCATTTCACAGGCGAGCAAGGCGCCCAGGCTATGGCCGAATATCGCGTAAGGGGTTTTAAGCGTGGCAATTTGTTCCTGCGCGAGTTGCAGCGCCAGGCGCCGCATGTCGGTGTGCAACGGCTCGCCAAACCGCGCGCCACGGCCGGGCAATTCGACCGGTCGCAGCGTGAGCCACTCTGGCAGTTTGCGCCGCCAGCGGCTGTAAACCATGGCGCTCGCGCCTGAATAGGGCAGGCACAGCAATGTCAGCTGGGTCACCGGGGCTTACCTCGAAAAGTTGTCTGTCAAGAGAACGGATGAGGCACGTTTTGAATTAGTCAGAGATCTAATGTGGGAGCGGGCTTGCTCGCGAATGCGGTTGAACATTCAGCAAGGATGTTGACGGTCCCTCCGTATTCGCGAGCAAGCCCGCACACACATTGGTTCTTTATTTCAGGTGGCGATAGCTTTGGACGGCGGAAGTGAGGACGACGAGGCCGGCCGCAATCGCCAGCCAAAACCCGCTTCGCGCTCCAAATGCATCGATCAGCCACCCCGAACCGGCCGCGCCAATCGCCACACCGATGCTCAATCCGGTGACCAGCCAGGTCAGGCCTTCGGTCAGCTTTGCCGGTGGCACGATGCGCTCCACCAGGGCCATGGCGACGATCAAGGTCGGCGCAAAAAACAGCCCGGCGACGAATACCGCCAACGATAATCCAAGAATATTGGTCGCCAGCAGCAACGGCAGCGTCGTCACCGCCGTCGCCACCCCGCCGTATAAGAACAATCGCGGCAACGGCATTTTCGAGCGCAATGCCCCAAACGCCAGCCCGGCCATGCATGAACCCATCGCATACACCGACAACACAATACTCGCCGCCGCCGGTTGGCCCTGCTGCTGGGCGAACGCCACGCTGACCACATCGACTACGCCAACGATGATGCCCATGGCGACCATCAACAGCATCAGCAACTGAATCTCTGCGGAACGAATGATCGAGCCTTGGTGCTGCTCTTCATGCGGATGAATCGCTGGCTCGGTGTCACGTTGCAGAACAAACGCCGTGACGCCGATTGCCAGCATCAACAAGGCCGCCAGCGGCCCGGCCTCGGGGAACGCCACCACGCACAAGCCCACCGACAACGGTGGCCCGACAATAAAGCTGACCTCGTCCAGCACCGACTCCAGCGCATAGGCAGTTTGCAGTTCAGGCTGGCCGCGATAGACCTCGGTCCAGCGCGCCCGGACCATCGCCGACATGCTCGGCATGCAACCGGCCAGCGCTGCGAACACAAACAGCGTCCAGTTCGGCGCCTGCAACCGAGTGCAGAGCAACACCATCAACAACGCTCCTCCACCGATCAGTGCTGACAAGGGCAAGATCCGGCGCTGTCCAAAACGGTCCACCAGCCGCGAGACCTGCGGCGCACAAAACGCCGTGGCCAGGGCAAACGTCGCTGCCACTGCACCCGCCAGTCCATAGCCACCCTGCAATTGTGAGAGCATGGTGATCAGGCCGATGCCGGTCATGGAAATCGGCATGCGCGCGATCATCCCGGCCAGCACGAAAGCTCTGCTGCCGGGGGCTTTGAACAGGTCGCGGTAAAGGTTTGCCATGGGGTCAGGTCTCAGCCAGGGCGTGCAAGTTGCCATAAGACTGATCCAGAGAACAGCCCGGATTTATTGGCTGAATGGGAGCGTCACGCAACCCCACGGCAATCGGTGGGCACCTAGGATCACCTTGTACAAAACACTTAGGTCGGCACACCCTCTGATACTTTAACGAGACAATGAAATCGGTCTAATAGAAATTTGGCAGGGGGCAAATGCCTTGACTAGATTTCAGTTCATACATGTACACGTCTGAATTTCCCTACGTAGTCTGGTGGTCATGAGTAAAGGTCCGGTAGCGAAGACACAATGGAGTCTGGCGATGGACGAACTACTGATTCTGGTCGACCGACACGATCGGAAAAAAGGCACCGCCGAGAAGTTACAGGCCCATCAACAGGGCCTCTTGCACCGCGCCTTCTCAATCTTCATTTTTGATCGCGACGGGCGCCTGCTGCTGCAACAGCGTGCTCTGGGCAAATATCATTCCCAAGGTCTGTGGAGCAACACTTGCTGCGGTCATCCCCGCCCGGGAGAACGGACCGCTGCCGCAGCGAAACGCCGCTTGTTCGAAGAAATGGGCATCACCTGTCAGCTGCGTAAAGTCTTCACCCTTCTCTACCGTGAACCGGTTTCAAATCAGCTCATCGAGTACGAATACGGCCACATATTCGTCGGCGTCAGCGATTGCGACCCCGTCGCCAATCCCGAAGAAGCCAATGACTGGCAATGGCAACCATTGTCCGAGCTTCCCACACGCATTGCCGCCGCACCGGAGTCCTTCACTATCTGGTTCCGCCGATTGCTCGATGCCTGTGGACGCACAGGGCTAAACGCCTGGAAAGAACAAGCGCTAACCGGCCGGCAAGCCGTGGGCGTATCGAAAACGAGACCTGATCATGGATGACAGCCTGCGCCGCCGACCTACGTCTCGATACTCGGATTGAAGCGTTCGACAGCGTCCGGCTGTTCTGAACACATTGTTGCTCGCTATGTTTGTTCACACCTTCGAATCCGCAGAGAGCGTGTTGTTGTGGTACAGGCGACTGGAAAACAGCTGAACGTCATGAACTGTCAAGGTCAACTCTGAACTCCCACCAGCATCCGCTAGTCATCTGTTGAGGGCCTCACTTCAAGGCGCATGCCAATCTCCCTTCGACCTATCCGGAGTTTCACGGCAATGGCTGATCTTCTTCCCGAACGACAAAGCGCCATCGACGCCCACGGCATCATCGGCGACATGCGCAGCGCGGCACTGGYGAATGACAAGGGCAGTGTGGACTTTTTCTGCTGGCCAGAATTCGACAGCCCGTCGATTTTCTGTTCACTGCTGGATACGCCCGAGGCTGGCATTTTCCAACTCTCCCCGGACTTGCCCGATGCTCGCCGTGAACAGATTTACCTGCCGGACACAAACGTGCTGCAAACCCGTTGGCTCAGTGATCGCGCTGTGGTCGAGGTGACTGACCTGTTGCCCATCGGCGACAGCGAGGACAATCTGCCGCTGCTGATGCGAAGGGTTCACGTGGTCAGTGGTGAAGCGACGTTTCACATGCGTTGTGCCGTGCGTCATGACTACGCTCGCGCCAAGACTCGCGCGCAGATGGATAAAACAGACGTGACGTTCGTGGCCGACGATCAGCTGCCGATGCGCCTGTCGTCGGATCAGGCGTTGCGGGTTGATGGCAATGCTGCAATCGCCGAATTCACCCTGAAACAGGATCAGAGCGCACAATTCCTGCTCGGTGGACTCGACGAC
>NZ_JBFULH010000385.1:0-3897 GCF_056400445.1 Pseudomonas sp. P5_B2
CTCATGCCCTGTGTCTCTCGCGGCTGCGGCCCTTGCGTTTCGCTGGATCTTTAGGAGTCGACCATGACCATTCAATCAAGCCCCGTGCAGAGCTATCGAGACGATTTCAGCTTTCGCAACAGCCCAGCTGCCATCAGTCGTTTCCCTTTCCCCTTCACCGAGGACAGCTACCTGTATTCGGTAAACATCGAACCAGCGACTTCCCGGGATCCCGGCTCGATCTACCAGCACGGGTTCGACATCGACGAACACTACCGCTCGGAAATGGCCGAACGCGCCTTGGTGCTGGACAAGGATCCGCGCCGCTACCTGGTGATGCCGCACATGCAAGTGGCAGCCTGGGATGCGCTGCAGATGCTCATGGAGCACCTGGCCGCCGACTATCCGCAGTGGTTCACCCTTGAGCGTGATGCTGATCGCTGGCATTGGCGCAACACCCTGCTGGATATCGATCAGCGCTTTGTGTTCGGTGATGCCGCGACCCTGCCTTGCGAACCGCTGGAGTTCATTGGCAGACAGGTGCAGGGGGATTTCGCCCTGCTCGATCAACGCGACGGCGATCTGTACATGGACGCCGGCCTGGTCACCAGCCCGGCCGACTGGTCCCTGGCCTTCGACGCCGGCATGAGTTTCAAACAGTGGCATTCGCCGGTGCCCATGGCTCATCAGATGGGCATCTTCGACCGCGCGCTGAAATACCTGCTCAACCTGCAAGTGGGGCAGCCGGTGCGGCGTCTGAACTGGACGCTGACCATCAACCCGCGCCTGGACTCCTCCCCCGAGACCTTCCATGAATGGGGCGCCGACCGCGGCCGCATCACCGCCGAGAACGTCGGGCAACAGGTTCACCTGCGCGTCGAGCTGCAAGTGATGGTCCGTCTGCCGCGCAGCAACGCGGTGATGTTCAGCATCCGCACCTACCTGATCAGCATGCAGGAACTGGTCACCCAGCCCGGCTGGGGCTGCCGCCTGCACCGTGTGCTGCGCGACCTGCCCGAGCCGATCGCCGACTACAAGGGCATGAGCCGCTACCGACAGACCCTGATCGAGTGGCTGAGCCGCTTCGACCCGCAAGCCTGAACCCTGACCCACTTTCACCGACAAGGATCTTCACATGACGCATTCATGGCGTATTTCTGCACTGGCCGAACGGCATCGCGCACTCGGCTCGAACCTCGAAGACTGGAACGGCATGGGCACTGCCTGGACCTACGACAGCGATCTGGCCGATCATCATCAGGCGATCCGCACCCGTGCCGGGTTGATGGATGTGTCAGGACTGAAAAAAGTCCACTACGTCGGCCCCCACGCCGAGAGCTTGCTGCAATGGGCGACCACCCGAGACATAGCCAAGCTCTACCCCGGTAAATCGGTGTACGCCTCGATGCTCGACGAGAACGGCAAGTTCGTCGATGACTGCATCGTCTACCGCACCGGACCCAACGCGTTCATGGTGGTGCACGGCGCCGGCAGCGGCCACGAAATGCTGGTGCGCTCCTCCCAAGGCCGGCAAGTGGCGGTGCTGTTCGATGACGACCTGCACGATCTGTCGCTGCAAGGGCCGCTGGCGGTGGACTTTCTCGCCGAGCACGTCCCCGGGATCCGTCAGCTGCCTTACTTCCATCACCTGCAAACCCGCCTGTTCGATCGTCCGGTGATGATCTCTCGCACCGGCTACACCGGCGAGCGCGGCTACGAGATTTTCTGCAAGGCCGCCGATGCCCCGGCGCTGTGGGACACGATCCTGGAACAAGGCTCGGGCCTTGGCATCATCCCTTGCGCCTTTACTGCCCTGGACTGGTTGCGGGTGGAAAGCTCGCTGATGTTTTTCCCCTACGACAACTCGCAGATGTACCCCTTTGCCGATCAGAAGGCTGGCGACACCCTCTGGGAAATGGGCCTGGATTTCACCGTCTCCCCGGACAAGCGCGAATTCCGTGGCGCCGAAGAGCACTTTCGGTTGCGCGGTCAGGAGCGTTTCAAGATCACCGGAGTGTTGCTCGAAGGTGTCCGCGCCGCGGAGGCCGGCGACACCTTGTGGCAAGGCAACCAGCAAGTCGGGGTGATCACCTGCGGCATGTATTCACGCCTGAGCAAACGCTCCATGGCCATCGCCCGGATGAGCGTCGCCTGCTCGAATCCAGGCATTGCCCTGCAGGTGCGCGGCAGCCAGGAAAGCGCCGCTGTGACCCACGCCCTGCCCTTCGACGACCCGGAAAAAACCAAGCGCACGGCCAAGGGCTGAGCCTCAAATCACTTTATCCAAGGGACCTTCGATGGACACTTCCAACGAACATTACATTCTCAAGATCAATTGCCCGGCGGCGTCCGGCATCGTTGCCGCGATCACCACCTGCCTGGCCGGACAGCAGTGCTACATCAGCGAACTGGCGCAGTTCGACGATGAGTTCACCGGGCAGTTTTTCATGCGCGCTGTGTTCCGTTTCAACACTGGCGTGAGCGGCGATATCGGTGCCCTGCGCGAGGGTCTGGGAGACCTGGCCGGCGGCTTCGTCATGCAGTGGCAACTGTTCTGCTCCAGCCAGCCGACTCGGGTGCTGTTGATGGTCAGCAAGTTCGACCATTGTCTGACCGACCTGTTGTACCGCCACCGCAAAGGCGAGATGGACATGCACATCACCGCCGTGGTTTCCAACCACCTGGACCTGCGGGCCATGGCCGAGCGCGAGGGCATCCGTTTCATCTACCTGCCGGTCACCAAGGACAKCAAGGCCAGCCAGGAAGCCGAGCTGATGCGCATCGTCGAAGACACCCGGACCGATCTGGTGGTGCTCGCCCGCTATATGCAGATTCTGTCCGACGGACTGTGCCAGCAGCTGTCCGGCCGGGCCATCAACATCCATCACTCGTTCCTGCCCGGTTTCAAGGGCGCCAAGCCCTATCACCAGGCGTACGACCGGGGCGTGAAGCTAATCGGCGCCACCGCCCACTACGTCACCAGCGACCTCGACGAGGGGCCGATCATCGAGCAGGAAATCCAGCGAGTCGACCATACGCATCTGCCCGACTCGCTGGTTGCCATCGGCCGCGACACCGAAACCGTCGCCCTTTCCAAAGCCCTGAAATACCACCTGGAACACCGGGTGTTCATCAACCAGGACAAGACAGTGATCTTTCGCTGAGCGCTGCTGCTGTTTTTATCCGATGAATTCATTACGAGGCACGATCATGACCTTACGCGTGGCAATCATCGGCGCCGGCCCTTGCGGCATGGCGCAGCTTAGAGCCTTCCAGTCGGCCCGCGACCAAGGCGTCGAAATTCCGGAACTGGTCTGCTTCGAAAAGCAGAGTGATTGGGGCGGCATGTGGAACTACACTTGGCGCACAGGCCTGGACGAAAACGGCGAGCCGGTGCACGGCAGCATGTATCGCTACCTGTGGTCGAACGGCCCGAAGGAATGCCTGGAGTTCGCTGACTACACCTTCGAAGAACATTTTGGTCGCCCCATCGGCTCCTACCCGCCACGGGAAGTGCTCTGGGACTACATCAAGGGCCGCGTCGAAAAAGCCGGGGTTCGCGACTACATCCGTTTCAACAATGTGGTGCGCCAGGTCACCTTTGACGAAGAGACTCGCCGCTTCACGGTAGTCGCCCACGACCACGGCAGCGATACCCAGACCTCGGAAGAGTTCGACTATGTGATCAACGCCTGCGGGCACTTTTCGACTCCGAAGATGCCGTACTTCCCCGGATTCGAGCAGTTCGGCGGGCGCATCCTGCACGCCCATGATTTCCGCGAGGCGCTGGAGTTCAAGGGCAAGGATCTGCTGATCATCGGCAGCAGCTACTCTGCCGAAGACATCGGCTCCCAGTGCTACAAATACGGCGCCCGCAGCATCACAAGCTGCTACCGCACCGCGCCCATGGGCTATGAC
>NZ_JBFULH010000386.1:0-3896 GCF_056400445.1 Pseudomonas sp. P5_B2
TCGCAGGCCTGGGCCACCGCATAGAGGTAGGCGCGGCTGGCGTTAAGTTGGGTGTACATGTCGGCGACTTTTCCCTGGATCAGCTGGAACTCGCCGATGCTTTGGCCGAATTGCTTGCGGTCGTGGATGTACGGAACGATCAAGTCCATGCACGCCTGCATGATCCCGGTCGGGCCGCCAGAGAGCACGACGCGCTCGTAGTCGAGGCCGCTCATCAACACCTTCACGCCGCCGTTGAGCACGCCGAGGATGTTTTCTTCCGGCACTTCCACATCGTCGAAAAACAGCTCGCAGGTGTTGGAGCCGCGCATGCCGAGCTTGTCGAACTTATTGCTGCGGCTGAAGCCTTTCCAGTCACGCTCAACGATGAACGCRGTGATKCCGTGCGGGCCTTTYTCCAGGTCGGTCTTGGCRTAGATCACGTAGGTGTTGGCGTCKGGGCCGTTRGTGATCCAGGTCTTGCTGCCGTTTAGCACGTAGTGATCGCCGCGCTTGTCGGCGCGCAGTTTCATCGAGACCACGTCGGAACCGGCATTCGGTTCGCTCATGGCCAGGGCGCCGATGTGCTCGCCGCTGATCAGGTTCGGCAGGTATTTGCTTTTCTGTTCGTGGTTGCCGTTGCGGTTGATCTGGTTGACGCAAAGGTTGGAGTGGGCGCCGTAGGACAGGGCAACCGACGCCGAACCACGGCTGATTTCTTCCATGGCCACGACGTGGGCCAGATAACCCAGGCCCGCGCCGCCATACTCTTCCGATACGGTAATGCCGAGCAGGCCCATGTCGCCGAATTTGCGCCACAGGTCGGCGGGGAACAGGTTGTCGATGTCGATCTGAGCGGCGCGCGGTGCGATCTCTTTGGCGACGAAGGACTGAACCTGATCGCGCAGCATGTCGATGGTTTCACCGAGGGCAAAATTCAGGGATTGATAGCTCATGGGGCACCTTTTGGCTTTTTTGTAGGGCGGGGAGTGCAGCGGTTTGCTTCTCACCTTTACGTTAACGTAAGCCTGTGACGAATGGCTGTCAATCACCCTTTACGTTAACGTCAACTTGAGCGAGAGTAGAGGCAGTTCAAGATTGAACGCGGAGTAACTTTGTGCGAGCGACCTGTGGCGAGGGGGCTCGCCCCCGTTTGAGTGCGTAGCACTCACAAGATCTTTGAAACATCGGAAATTTTGGGGTTGCTTCGCAGCCCAACGGGGGCAAGCCCCCTCGCCACAAGTCGCTCAGGTGACCGCCGCCAGCCCATAAATAAAGACAATAGGGATCATCATGGATCAACCCAGTGCAAGCCCGCAGCGCAGCTATACCCGTGGTTCTCAGGACAAAGCCTTGCTGGCGATGACCATCGGCCAAGCTTTCGATAACACGGTTGCGCAGTACGCGACCGGGGAGGCGCTGGTTGTGCGCCATCAGCAGGTGCGCTACACCTGGCAGCAACTGGCCGACGCCGTAGACCTGCATGCCAGAGCGCTGCTGTCATTGGGCTTGCAAGCCGGTGATCGTCTCGGCGTCTGGGCACCGAACTGCGCCCAGTGGTGCATCAGCCAGTTCGCCAGTGCGAAAATCGGCGTGATTCTGGTCAATATCAACCCGGCGTACCGTAATTCAGAACTCGAATACGTGTTGAAGCAATCCGGTTGCCAGTGGCTGATCTGCGCCGGTGCTTTCAAAACGTCCGACTATCACGCAATGCTGCAAGGCCTTGTTCCCGAGTTGGCCGAGCAATCCATCGGCAAATTGCACAGCGAACGCCTGCCCGACTTGCGTGGCGTCATCAGTCTGGATGCGCAGCCGCCTTCAGGTTTTCTGCCTTGGTCGCAATTGGCGGATCTGGCTGCCAGCGTTTCGATTGAACAGCTGTGCGAGCGCCAGGACAGCCTGCATTTCGATCAACCGGTGAACATCCAGTACACCTCCGGCACTACCGGGTTCCCGAAGGGCGCGACCCTCAGTCACTACAACATTCTCAACAATGGTTTCATGGTCGGCGAAAGCCTCGGCCTGACCGCCGCTGATCGCCTGGTGATCCCGGTGCCGCTGTATCACTGCTTCGGCATGGTCATGGGCAACCTCGGCTGCATCACCCACGGCAGCACCATGATTTACCCGAACGATGCCTTCGATCCGCTGCTGACCCTGGCCACCGTCGCTGAAGAAAAAGCCACGGCACTTTATGGCGTACCGACCATGTTCATCGCCATGCTCGATCAGCCCAAGCGCGCCGAATTCGATCTGTCGAGCCTGCGCACCGGGATCATGGCGGGTGCCACGTGCCCCATCGAGGTGATGCGCCGGGTCATCAACGAAATGCACATGAACGAAGTGCAGATTGCCTACGGTATGACGGAAACAAGCCCTGTGTCGTTGCAGACCGGTCCGTCAGACGAGCTGGAATTACGCGTGACCACCGTCGGCCGCACCCAGCCGCAACTGGAAAGCAAAATCATCGACGAGGCCGGTAACCTCGTGCCGCGCGGTACCATCGGCGAACTGTGCACCCGTGGTTACAGCGTAATGCTCGGCTACTGGAACAACCCGCAAGGCACGGCCGAGGCCATCGATCAGGCCGGCTGGATGCACACTGGCGACCTGGCGAGCATGAACGACGAGGGCTATGTAAACATTGCCGGACGCAACAAGGACATGATCATCCGGGGCGGTGAGAACGTTTACCCACGGGAGCTGGAAGAGTTCTTCTTCACTCACCCGGCGGTCGCAGACGTGCAAGTGATCGGCATTCCGTGCTCGCGTTATGGCGAAGAGATTGTCGCCTGGATCAAATTCCACCCGGGCCACAGCGCCACCGAGCAAGAGCTGCAAGCCTGGTGCAAAGAGCGCATCGCGCACTTCAAGACGCCGCGTTACTTCAAGTTCGTGGAGGAGTTTCCGATGACTGTAACCGGCAAAATTCAGAAATTCCGCATGCGTGAGATCAGTATCGAGGAATTACGCAGTAACAAGGCCTGACCACAAACCCCTGTGGGAGCGAGCCTGCTCGCTCCCACAGGTAACGCAGTGGTGAAACACAAATCCCGGAAAGCACAAAGGGGAGCCGAAGCTCCCCTTTAATTTGTCGTTGCGCGTGCTCTTTTTTTGTTATTGAGGGGCGGTCTGTTTTTGTTTTTGGAAACCGTGACCCTTTACCGCTGTTTTTGTCGATCCCCATTCAGGATCAAGAGCAAACRTATTTTTTTGAGCGCTGATCTRCTTTTTCGCTRAGCGATCCAACCAGTTCGGGAGCTACCTGAAGGTAGTTTTATTGTTCTCTGTCCGGTTGYGGGTAACTCCTAAAAGCACCCTGAAAAGCACATCTTCTCCAAAAAAATCTGTTMGCTGCGYCTCTGCCGTGTTGTTTTTGTTATGTCAGAGTCGTTACGTCTTATTTTTATTAGTGCTTGCTGCTTTTTTTATTCTTGTTATACAAAAGATATAGCAGGACCCGTGCCAACTTTTTAAAACCCTTTAAAATCAATGGATTGAGATTTTGTAGGATTTTTCTATAGGTCGAATCCCGACAATTTGTTTCCGTGTTACTCGCTTGCCCCCACGTTTCCGACGTCGCGGTAACACCTCAAGGCCTCACTGTGCGCTTCTAGCCTTGGCAACACGCGAGCCGGTCGGACGCCCCAGCACCGTGCAAATCTGTTGACCGGCCAGGATCAAGGCATCCAGATCGATACCGGTCTCGATACCCAGGCCGTTCAGCAGGTAAACCACGTCTTCGGTGGCAACGTTACCGCTGGCGCCCTTGGCGTACGGACACCCGCCAAGGCCGGCGATGGAACTGTCAAACACCGAGATCCCTTCCAGCAGGCTGGCGTAGATGTTGGCCATGGCCTGGCCGTAGGTGTCGTGGAAGTGCCCGGCGAGTTTTTCACGGGGCACGTCGGCCG
>NZ_JBFULH010000387.1:0-3888 GCF_056400445.1 Pseudomonas sp. P5_B2
GGTATTTCCTTTGGTCTTTATTGGGGTAGCGAATGGCTACGTTTATTAAGCACTGACAACGATTCTTCAAAAAACGCTGTTTCCTGCGTTGCAATACCGGGATAAGTCGGTATGTAATTTTCATCGAAGCACCAGGCTTCTTCGTTTTTCTCCGAACGTTGAGGATGAATAAGTAGACTCAACGATGCGGACATTATTTTTGGTGGTAGCTGCTTATGTACTTCATTCAGTGGAAGCATGTGCAGGATCTCGCCAAGTGCGAGTTTAAGTACTCGCTCTTCACCGAGTATCGGTCTTGTTCCAGCACGAATCGGTGTGTCCTCAAGTATTTTACGAGTGACCGTTGTATACCCGTCTCCGCAGTAACCCACGGCATAGATTTCAAAGTCGTGGGTGTGATTCATGTCATAGATGAACGTTTCACTTTCGTCTTGGGACGAGACCGGTGACCAAAAACCCAATCGAACTGTAAACAAGTCGTTGTAATGCAATACAAAGGCGTAAGCGCTATAAAGACTGTTTTTCGTGCTGAATCCCTCTTGCTGAATAGCGTTGTAAAGATGCTCGCTCAGCAATGTACGGTTGGTGGCCAGTTGACGCAGATCCTCTATTATTCTTGGCTTGTCTCGCTCTAGATCGTAAGCCAGCATGCGCTCAACAAACGTCTTCAATTTCATGCGGCGTAACTCTGCTGGTCGAGTAAAAAGTTCAGGCGACTGTTTTGCAGGTTTCGCAGCAGTGGCACGAAATGCAGTGCGGTTTGCGGATCGGTATGCTGTATTACCTGAAATGCTTTCCATGCGACGGCGGGGTGGTAGTGATAAACCAATTCTTCGGCGACTTTGCCCGCCTCTGGATCCTGCGCGGCTTCAAGTAACTCGAGGCTCACCAGGTAGCGTGCGGCACTGTCGTCATGGGGAAACCAGGCGACTTTGCGTCGTGAGGCACGATCAAATACCCCGATGTCTGAACTTCTATCGGGCAGGTTGATACTGCCAATGAAGGCCGCGTGCCCGTTGCCCGTGGGGTTGCTGTCGTACAGGACCTTCGTGCCATCGATGAATAACGGATTGTCGGCGTCGACAATAATCTGCTTTCCCAATCTCAGATGATTGKCTTGTACCCCATAGAGCTGGACAGGAAATGACTGGTCGTTGATGGCAAACAAAACGCTGTTGCCTGGAACGGTGTACAGCAGGGGTGAAGGCGGCGCACGATCAGGTACTTTGAGGCTGATATTTCCACTTTCGTTACAATGCAGTATCAATGTTCCGGTATGGGTGTTTGTTGACTTCATGATCGCGGCACTTTTAGATGTTTCATGGAGGTGCTCGGATTTATTGTGTAACAAGCTGACTAGCTTTTGAATGTCGGCGGATGTGTCCAGGGTTTTTAAAGTCGTTAGCAGTTCGTTGGGTGACAGGGCGGCGTTTAAAAGTGTCTCGATCATGAAATGTTCTGCTTCGGGTTTTTTAGGCTGGGGCAATCAGGTGTTGGGGATGCTTGATACTTGCGGCGCTTGCGCTAGCTGCCAATATTTCTTTATGTCATGAATGTTTCCGACGTTCAGGCGCGGCGTTGTTCCCCAGCAATTGATTTCGCTGTTTGTTTGTATGGGCGTATTAATGATATTTGCGGCTGCGCGAAATGTCGGGGCGTCAGACCATTCCTCTATAAGTTTTTTCATAGTTGGCTCGTTTGATGTGGTTGTTTTGTGTTTTTAGTATGGGGAGGGCGACGACTAAAGGCAATTTAGTAGTTGTTAGGTGATGTTGTCAGTTGTTGTTGGATGTTTTCTGGGGGGGCAGATTCCGCTATGACGAAACTCTGCTTTTTCATCGATGATTACGCCGAGGCGGCACTGTTACGCCGCCACAGCCTGCCGCTGTTGATTCAGCAAAGGCACCGCACGCACCGAATTGCCAGGCTGCAGTTGCAGGCGTTTGGCGGTTATGCGGTCGACCACCAGGCTGTTGCCGACCATTCGCGCCTGGGCGGTGGTAATGCGGCAGTTTTCCAGGCGGCGGTTATAGATCAGCCACACCGGAGCCTGTTCGTCGGGGGTGCCTATCGCCAGTAGCAGCGCCTGGCTGTCGCGCACGGCGCGGATGTTCGACACGGGCGCTTCAATCACCGGCCCGGCGTCGAAAATATCGATGTAACCCTTATGGGCAAAACCCTCGGCATTGAGGATCCTCATGGCCGGCTCCGCGTTCGGGTGTGCTTTGCCAATTACGGCCTGGGCCTGTTCAGTCAGCAGGCAGGTGTAGAGCGGTTGGCGCGGCATCAGTTCGGCGATGAATGATTTGCTGCCCAGCCCCGACAGGTGATCGGCGTGGCTGAACTCCATTTTGAAAAAGTGCCGGCCGAGGCTGTCCCAGAACGGCGAACAACCCTGTTCGTCGGCGCTGCCACGCAGTTCGGCGATGAGCTTGTCGCCAAACAATTGCGGGAACTCGGCGACAAACAGCAGGCGCGCCAGCGACAGTAAACGACCATTTGTACCCTGGCGTTGATCGTGTCGCAGAAACAGCGAGCAGAGTTGCGATTGGCCGGTCATTTCGTTATTCAGAAACAAGGTCGGAATCTGCCGCTCAATCCCCAGGTCCGGCGAAGCGCTGACAGTCAGCCCGACCCGATAGTTGTACCAGGGGTCGCGCAAGCCCACGGCGCCGGCCAATGCACTGATACCCACCACGTGCTGTTCGTCATCCTCCAGCACAAACAGATAATCAGCATCCGCACGCTCGACCTGTGCGGCGAACGTGCGTTGGGCCCAGCGCACCCGATGCGCCAGGCGCTCCTCGCTGTCCGGCAGGGTGGTGAACCCGGGGCCGGCTTGTTGCACCAGATCCATCAAGGCGGGCAGATCGGTGACGTTAACCGGGCGGACAATCATGATGCTGCTCCTTCTTCGTACCGGGTCGGGCGCTGTCGTTGGGCACGGGGCCGGGTGATGCTCACAGGGCGATCAGCCGGATCGGGCTACCATCGGTCACGTTCAGGGCTACGCACATGTCGGCGCTCAACCGCACTGGTTGCCCGGGTTGGACATCCAGCTCAGCAACGATCGCTCGATAACCCTTGAGCGCGTCATTGCTGACCAGGTAACGCCCGCGTGCGTCGATAGACGAACCGGTGTGCACCGTGGCGGTCACGCTTTGGGCGATGGAGACCACGTTCGAGGTACGCGCATACAGGGTCGGGCCACCGTCGAACAGGTCGATGTAGCTGTTGGTTTCAAACCCTTCGCGCTGAAGAATATCGAAGGCTTCCTGGCCGTCGGGGTGAATCCGGCCGATACAGTCCTGCGCCGCCTGGGGCAGCATCGGCACGTAGATCGGGTACTGCGGCATCAGCTCGGCGAGGAAGGTCCGGGTTTCCAGGCCGCACAGGCGTTCAGCCTCGGCATAAGGCAGGTCGAAAAAGTGTTTGCCCAGCGCATCCCAGAACGGCGATTGCCCGTCATCGCTGCTGAAGCCGACGATTTYGGTGATCACAGCTTCCGCAAATCGCTGCGAATGGGCGGCGATGAACAGCAGCCGCGCCCGCGATAGCAACTGCGAAAACGCCGTGCGCACCAGCGGCGCGTCGATGTGAAAACCGCGCAGCAAGGTGTGACCGTTGAGGTCCTGGCAGAGCGACAGCGCCGGGACGCCATGCTCGATGTTCAGCTCCCGGGATGTGCTGGTGAAGTGGCGATTGCGCAAGYTGTAGAACGGCTCGTTGAAACCGGCGGTGGCGAGGATTTCCGAGCACCCGACCAGGCGCCGGACCGTCAGGTCCTCAAGCACAAAGAAGTAATTCTCCGGGCCAGGTGCCTCAACGTCTTTTTCGAACGAGGCGCAGGAATCGACAATTCTGCTGCGCAGGCGCTCGGTGTTGTCC
>NZ_JBFULH010000388.1:0-3886 GCF_056400445.1 Pseudomonas sp. P5_B2
CTTCAAGGCTGACCCCGGCTTCACGGGCCACCACAAACAACTTCACCGCCTCGCCCGAACGCTCGTCCGGCACACCGATGACTGCGCAGTTGGCGACGTTCGGGTGAGCCATGACCACGTCTTCGATCTCGTTCGGGTACACGTTGAAGCCCGAGACGATGATCATGTCTTTCTTGCGATCGACGATGCGCACAAAACCGTCCGGGTCTATCACCGCGATGTCGCCGGACTTGAACCAGCCCTCGGCATCCAGCACCTCAGCGGTGGCTTCGGGCTTGTTCCAGTAGCCCTTCATGATCTGCGGGCCTTTAATGCACAGTTCGCCGCGCTCGCCCAACGGTTGCTCGACACCTTCATCGTTGATCACTTTCAGCGTGGTGCCCGGCACCGGCAGGCCGACCGTGCCGATCCGCGACAACTCGCCATAAGGGTTGGTGCAGGCCACCGGCGACGTTTCAGTCAGGCCGTAACCTTCGGTGATTCGGCAACCGGTCATCTGCTCCCAGCGCTCGGCGGTGGCTTTGACCAGCGCAGTGCCGCCGGAGTTGGTGAGCTTGAGACTGGAGAAGTCCAGGGTCTTGAAGTCGGGGTGATCCATCAATGCGACGAACAGCGTGTTGAGCCCCAGCAACGCCGAAAAACGCCAGTTCTTCAGCTCCTTGATGAAGCCACCAATGTCTCGCGGATTGGTGATCAGCACGTTGTGGTTGCCGGTCACCATCATGCACATGCAGTTCGCTGTGAAGGCATAGATGTGGTAAAGCGGCAGCGGCGCGATCATCACCTCCTGCCCTTCACGCACCAGTGACTGACCGTCAGCGCCCAACTGCCCGAGACACGCCCGCGCCTGTTGCATATTCGCCACCAGGTTTCCGTGAGTCAGCATGGCGCCCTTGGCCAGACCGGTGGTGCCGCCGGTGTATTGCAGCACGGCGATGTCGTGAAGACCGACTTTCAGTGGTTTGATTCCCAAGCCGCGCCCCATGCCCAGCGCGCTCTTGAACGAAATGGCCTGCGGCAACGAATACGCCGGGACCATCTTCTTGACCTTGCTGACCATGGTATTGACCAGCCAGCCCTTGGCGGTCGGCATCAGGTCGCCCATTTTCGCTTCGATCAGGTACTGGATGTCGGTGTCGGGCAGCACTTCCTGGACTTTCTGCCCGAACATGTTCAGGTACACCAGCGCCCGGGCGCCGGAATCCTTGAACTGATGACGCATCTCCCGCGCGGTGTACAACGGGTTGGTGTTGACCACAATCAGCCCGGCGCGCAAGGCACCGAAGACGGCAATCGGATAATGCAGGACGTTGGGCATCTGCACCGCGATGCGATCCCCCGGCACCAGGTCAGTGTGGGCTTGCAGGTAAGCGGCGAATGCCAGGCTCTGGCGTTCCAGGTCGGCGTAGGTCAGGGTCACGCCCATGTTGCTGAATGCCGGGCGGTCAGCAAATTTCTTGCAGGAACGCTCGAACACCTCAATCACCGACTTATAGGCCCCGACGTCTATGTTCAGGGGCACGCCGGCCGGGCGTTTGTCATTCCAGAATTCAGGTTGCATTATTCTTGTCCTCTTTACCTGAGCCTATCCGGGCCGCTTTTCTGTCACTTCTGAAAAAGCGGGCTGCACGGACACTAGCAGTTATGGCGATTCAGGCAAATACAGCCAACGCCGTCATTGACCGTGTGAATCTTCCTGCCGTGGCGTGGCCTGATCAGACGGCGCGCACGGGATGCGCTATACAATGCAACCACGCCCATGCCACATGCAGCCCATGCAAAGGAATCGCCATGATCCACACCACGTTCTGGCTGACCGCGATGGACCACAGCCGCCTTTTCGTCAACCAGTGGCTGCCCGCCCCGCCTTTGAAAGCCGTGATTCTGCTGGCCCATGGCATGGCCGAGCACAGCGCTCGCTACGCCCGGCTGGCGGAAAAATTCTGCGAGCAGGGTTACGGCGTGTACGCACCGGATTTGCGTGGACATGGCAAAACTGCCGAAAACGGGACACTGGGCCATTTCGCCGATGATGATGGCTGGTGCAAAGTCGTTGGCGATCTGGCTTGTCTCAACCAACACATTGGCCAACAGCATCCTGKCGTACCCATCGTGTTGCTCGGTCACAGCATGGGCAGTTACATCGCCCAGGCTTATTTGCTGCATCACAGCGCCAGCCTGCACGGCGCGGTGCTCAGCGGCTCCAATTTCCAGCCCGTGGCGCTCTACCGCGCGGCGCGGCAGATCGCCCGTCTGGAAAAGTTGCGCCAAGGGCCCAAGGGTCGTAGTGCGCTGATTGAATGGCTGTCCTTCGGTTCGTTCAACAAACAGTTCAAACCGGCACGCACCCGGTTCGACTGGCTCAGCCGCGACCCGGTGGAGGTGGATTTGTACGCCAACGACCCACTCTGCGGCTTTCGTTGCACCAACCAGATGTGGATCGATTTGCTGGGTGGGTTGCAGCAAATCAGCAAAGCGTCCAATCTCGCCCAGATCGATCCGGGCCTGCCACTGCTGGTGATTGGCGGCGAATGTGATCCGGTGAGCGAAGGTAAACGTCTGAAAGATCTGGCCAACGCCTTGCGCGCGGCTGGCAGCCAGAACCTGCACCTGACGATTTACCCGCAGGCGCGTCACGAATTGTTCAATGAGAGCAACCGCGATGAAGTGGTCAACGACGTGTTGCACTGGATCGCCGAGGCGCTCAGCCACCGCCGGCCACCCCGGTCGGAATAGTTTTTTTGTGGATTATTTTATTCGTCACAGGAACCGAGACAGATGACCCAGGTTACCAACACCCCTTACGATGCCCTCGAAGTCGGCCAGACCGCCAGCTATAGCAAGACTGTCGAAGAGCGCGACATTCAACTGTTCGCCGCCA
This sequence comes from Pseudomonas sp. P5_B2, assembly GCF_056400445.1. NCBI lineage: Bacteria > Pseudomonadati > Pseudomonadota > Gammaproteobacteria > Pseudomonadales > Pseudomonadaceae > Pseudomonas > Pseudomonas sp. P5_B2. The sequence goes on from NZ_JBFULH010000388.1 coordinate 2,882, forward strand.
TGTCCGGCGACCACAACCCGGTACACCTGGACGCCGAATTCGCGGCAGGCACCATGTTCAAGGAGCGCATTGCTCACGGCATGTTCAGTGGCGCACTGATCAGTGCCGCTGTTGCTTGCGAGCTGCCTGGGCCGGGGACTATTTATATTGGCCAGCAGATGAGCTTCCAGAAGCCGGTGAAGATTGGCGACACCTTGACCGTACGTCTGGAAATCCTCGAGAAAATGCCGAAGTTTCGTGTGCGAATTGCCACGCGGGTGTTCAACCAGCGTGATGAGTTGGTGGTGGACGGCGAAGCCGAAATCCTGGCACCACGCAAGCAGCAGACCGTGACGTTGCCAAAATTGCCGGCAATCAGCATCGGCTGACGGTGGGGCACCTGTGGTTAGGGGGCTTACTGTGGTGAGAGGGCTTGCCTATGGTAAGAGGGCTTGCCACAGGCAAGCGCCTTCACCACAGGCAAGCCCCTCCCACAGGGGTTAAGGGATCGACACAAATCCTGGGCAAAAAACGCCAGACTAGCTGGCGTTTCTTGCAGGCCACGAACGCTTACGAGCGTGCGCGAGCCTGGTTACGCAGGGCTTTCACCTGGTCATGATTGCGTTGCACGCCGTGGTACTGGCGTTCAACCAGATCGCGAATGCCCACCAGGTTGTGTTCGTTGATTTTCTCCATGGCTTCTTTGTAAGCCTTCAGCGCATGGTCTTCACCGCGTTCGGCTTCGTTCAGCACAGCCTCTTCGTCCTTGCCGGTGAACATCGATTTAACGTCTACCCAACGACGATGCAAGTCACCGCTGACACTGGTGGAAGTTTCCGGATCACCGCCCATCGACCGCACAGCGGCTTGCAGTTCGGAAGCTGCAGTGGCGCAGTCTGCAGAGCGCTGAACGAACAGCGTCTTGAGTTCAGGGTGTTTAATGTCTTCAGCGCAAGTCTTGAACCCTTCCTGACCGTCTTTGCTGGTTTCAATCAGGTCATTGAGTACAGAGATCGCTTCTTTATT
>NZ_JBFULH010000389.1:0-3883 GCF_056400445.1 Pseudomonas sp. P5_B2
GAACTGGTTAACCACCACCCCTTCCACTGTCAGTGATTCATTGTGATCGCAACGTAGATCCTCTACCTGCGCGAGGACGTGATACAGCGCCTGACGAGAAAAGCTGTCGCAATCGAACGGTATCAGCAACCTGTCCGCGGCCACCAGCGCGCTGAAGGTGTAAAAGTTCAGTGACGGAGGGGTATCGATATAGATGCGCTCATAATCCTCGGAAAGCTCGACCAGCAACTTGCGCAGCTTATTGATCTTGAACTTGCTCTCCAGTTTTGACTGGAGGTCTGACAATTCGGGGCTAGCCGCCACCAGGTGGAGGTTGTCGTAACGGGTCTCGGTGATGTGTACGCGACTCTTCCTGCCTTCGAAGCCGCCAGACAATGTCTGTTTGAAAAAATCGGCGATGCCCGGCGGAATGCTCTCATTGATCAAGCCAGTGAGGTAGTGAGTCGAATTTGCTTGGGGATCAAGATCTACCAGCAGTGTTCGGTAGCCTTCGGCAGCACTCACAGCGGCAAGGTTGCAGGCGATGCTGGATTTTCCAACGCCACCTTTCTGATTGAATACGACACGACGCATGGGGCTTGCTCATCCGTGAAAAAGGCCAGAGATCAGCTTAGGCCAAATGTAAGAAGTCGTGTCAATTCTATGACCGCAATATGACAGTTTTACGACAAGAATCAGCAAAAGCTGCGAACTAGAGCGTTTGATTGCCAATCACTCACCACCGACCTGGCGCGAATAATGCCTATTTCAAGATCATGAAGTCGGTCCTGACTATGTGGATGACACTTTTGAAGTGAGCCGCCACGGTGCCTGCCCCGATAATCGAAAGCTTACTAACGAACTATCGAGGTTCAGCATGACGAGCGCAACGACAGAACACGTCAGCCCAAGAACTCTCAGAAAGGTGATTGTGGCCGCCGGCATCGGTAATTTCGTCGAGTGGTTCGACTTCGCCGTCTATGGCTTTTTGGCCACGACCATCGCCCAGCAATTTTTCCCCAGTGGCGACGCCAGTGTCGCGCTGCTGAAAACCTTTGCGGTATTCGCCGTGGCATTTGCGTTTCGACCCCTTGGAGGGATTTTCTTCGGCATGCTGGGCGACAGGATCGGTCGCAAGCGCACCCTTGCGATGACGATTCTGCTGATGGCCGGCGCGACGACCTTGATCGGTCTGCTACCCACGTATGCCACGATCGGGGTCATGGCGCCGATTCTGCTTTGCCTGATCCGTTGCGCCCAAGGCTTTTCCGCCGGGGGAGAATACGCAGGTGCCTGTGCCTATCTGATGGAGCATGCACCGCACGATAAACGCGCTTGGTATGGCAGCTTCATTCCGGTGTCGACATTTTCCGCCTTCGCCGCGGCAGCCGTGGTGGCCTACGCGCTAGAGGCGTCATTATCGGCCGAAGCGATGGGTAGCTGGGGTTGGCGTTTGCCGTTCCTGATTGCCGCGCCGCTGGGCCTGGTGGGTCTTTACTTGCGCTGGAAGCTCGATGAGACACCGGCGTTCCAGGCGGTGACTCAGGAACATGCAGTAGCCCACTCCCCGCTTAAGGAAACCTTGCGCAACCATGGTGCGGCTATCTGTTGCCTGGGCGCTTTTGTGTCGCTCACGGCGCTATCGTTTTATATGTTCACCACCTACTTCGCTACCTACCTGCAAGTCGCGGGTGGCCTGAGCCGCGCAACAGCGTTGCTGGTGTCACTGATTGCCTTGCTGTTCGCTGCGGCGATCTGCCCACTGGCCGGGCTGTATTCGGACTGGGTCGGGCGTCGAAAAACGGTGATGACCGCTTGCGCTCTATTGATTGTGGCCGTGTATCCATCGTTCCTGATGGCCAGCTCCGGCTCGTTCGCAGCCTCCATCGCCGGGGTTATGCTCCTGGCGATTGGCGCGGTGTTGTGCGGAGTGGTAACGGCGGCCTTGCTCTCGGARACCTTCCCTACCCGTACCCGATACACCGCATCGGCGATTACCTACAACATGGCGTATACCCTTTTCGGCGGCACCGCACCGCTCGTGGCTACGTGGCTGATCAGTACTACCGGCAGCAACTTGTCGCCGGCGTTCTATCTCATCGCGGTGGCTTTACTCGCGCTTGCGGGTGGATTGGCATTGCCGGAGACTTCAAGGATTTCCCTGCATGACATTCCGACGAAGGGGAAAGGCGCAGGAGTGAGCGCTACGGCCTGATACACGAAACGAGCCGAGACGGTGGATCGAGCTATTCTTGCCGACGATCCACCGCACGGATAGGCCGTACCGTCCTGAATCATATTTTTCGAACGCGCTGTAATAGAAGCAACACCAGTATCACATTCAACATCGCCAGCGAGCTTAGTCCAGCAAGCACACCTCCCGCCCCCAGCGTTTGCAAAAGGTAACCCCCGGCAAGAGGTGTCAGTGCTTGTCCAACAAGTGAGGGTCGAGCCATGCGCCCCATGAGCAAAACATATTGCGTTGGCGACATCAGCGTCAGTGGCAGCAGCCCCCGAACAATCGCTCGCAAACCATTACCAGCACCGTAAAGGACGAGACCGAGCGCTGTCATTGCCGGCGCCATGGTCACAACCAACAGACCGATTGCCACAAGCACGACAGAGATCAACGTTGTCCAAATGGGGTGTCGTTTTCGCGAAAACACTTGTAGAACACGCGAGCCTACCTGACTTGGCCCCAGTAAAGCGCTAAACCCGATGGCGGCTGATAACGAATAGCCCTGACCTTGCAGCAGCGAAATCAGCTGGACAGAGATTGCCGTCATGATTACAGCACCCAACGCAAAAATCATCGTGAGGAGCCAGTAAACCCGTCGTTCGATTGATAGGCTTTCACCGGCCACCGCGTCATTTTTTGTCAGGGAGCCCGAGCCTTTCGGTAGCACCCACGCATAAAGTGGTGCCACCGTGAGGACTAACAACACGCCATAAGCCAAACACGTGGAACGCCAACCAACGTACTCGATGACTAACGCAATGGCCGGCCAGGAAAGCGTTGTTGCAAACCCTGAAATCAGCGTAATGCCTGTAATCGCTCCGCCTGCTCGCTCCCCGTACAGTGAACCTAAACAGGCGAATAGCGCTTCATACAATCCAAGTGCCATGCCAATACCAATGACTGACCAAGCCAATAAAAAAAACGGCAACGAAGTGGCGTTGGCCACAAGAAACAATCCAATGGCGACGGCTAGACCACTGCTGGCAAGAATCGGGCGACCGCCGTAGCGGGCGATCAGTCGGCTGATCAACGGAGCCAACACCGCAGAAACAAGAAGGCTCAGAGACAAGGCGCCATAGACCCATTGGCTAGCCCAGCCTGTCTCTTCAATAATCGGATCGGCCATTACGGCCATCAGGAAGAATGACCCTCCCCAGACCAAAACCTGCAGCATCCCCAACAGGACGATGCCGAACGTGCCAGGTAGTGGGGTTTGATGACTCAAAACAATGTCCGACGGACCCGGTGTGTGTAGGTTGCTCAGAGCATGTGCCCTGCCCAGATTTCGCGACTGACCAGATCGGCTGCAATCTCGATGAACGCCTCTCCAACAAATTTTGCAGCCGGGCTGACGCGCCTGTCCGCGGGAAAGACCTGGACCAATTTGCGCATGGGGATGGGGTCGATCAAAGGTGCGGCACTGAGCACCCCCGATTCGATTTGCGTGTAAATCGAAGCCAAGGGCAAAGCGGTCAAACCGAAGCCATTGCGAACCAGGTCGATCATCGCGCCGAAGGAGTCCGCTTCTACGCTGGTCTTGAGCTTGATACCGACTTCACGCGCACAATTATCCAAAATCACGCGAAGACTGTGGCGAGCGCTGGGCAACACCAACGGCTGCTCAGCCAAAGACGCAAATGACACTGGCGTATCAAGGCGCAGGTT
>NZ_JBFULH010000390.1:0-3880 GCF_056400445.1 Pseudomonas sp. P5_B2
GTGAAGATCACCGGCAAGGTTCGCCCGCGTCCAGCCGGCGCCACCAACGCCAACATGGCGTCCGGCATGATCGAAGTCCTCGGCTACGAGCTGGAAGTGCTGAACGAATCGGAAACCCCGCCGTTCCCGCTGAACGAGTTCTCCGATGTCGGCGAAGAAACCCGCCTGCGCTATCGTTTCCTTGACCTGCGTCGCCCGGAAATGGCCGAGAAGCTGCGTCTGCGTTCGCGCATGACCACCAGCATCCGTCGCTATCTGGACGAGAACGGCTTCCTCGACGTCGAAACGCCGATCCTGACCCGCGCCACCCCTGAAGGTGCTCGCGACTACCTGGTGCCGAGCCGTACTCACGCCGGATCGTTCTTCGCCTTGCCGCAATCGCCACAGCTGTTCAAGCAACTGCTGATGGTGGCCGGATTCGACCGTTACTACCAGATCGCCAAGTGCTTCCGCGACGAAGACCTGCGTGCCGACCGTCAGCCTGAGTTCACTCAGATCGACATCGAAACCAGCTTCCTCGATGAAAAAGACATCATGGGCCTGACTGAAGGCATGATCCGCAACCTGTTCAAGGAAGTGCTGGATCTGGAATTCGGTGAGTTCCCGCACATGACCTTCGAAGAAGCCATGCGTCGTTATGGTTCCGACAAGCCGGACCTGCGTAACCCGCTGGAACTGGTGGACGTTGCCGACCAACTCAAAGAAGTCGACTTCAAGGTATTCAGCGGCCCGGCCAACGACCCGAAATGCCGTATTGCCGCTTTGCGCGTTCCAGGCGCGGCGAGCATGCCGCGCAAGCAGATCGACGACTACACCAAGTTCGTCGGCATCTACGGTGCCAAGGGCCTGGCGTACATCAAGGTCAACGAGCGCGCCAAAGGTGTCGAAGGCCTGCAGTCGCCAATCGTGAAGAACATTCCTGAAGCCAACCTCAACGTGATCCTCGATCGCGTCGGTGCGGTTGACGGTGACATCGTGTTCTTCGGTGCCGACAAAGCCAAGATCGTTAGCGAAGCCCTGGGCGCGCTGCGGATCAAGGTAGGTAACGACCTGGACTTGCTGACCTGCAAGTGGGCGCCAATGTGGGTCGTCGACTTCCCGATGTTCGAAGAGAACGACGACGGCAGCTTCAGCGCCTTGCACCACCCGTTCACCGCGCCGAAGTGCACGCCGGAAGAACTGGAAGCCAACCCGGCGACCGCTCTGTCCCGTGCCTACGACATGGTTCTGAACGGCACCGAGCTGGGTGGTGGTTCGATCCGTATCCACCGCAAGGAAATGCAGCAGACCGTATTCCGCCTGCTGGGTATCAACGAAGCGGAACAGGAAGAGAAATTCGGCTTCCTGCTCGATGCCCTGAAATACGGCGCACCGCCACACGGTGGCCTGGCCTTCGGCCTGGACCGTCTGGTGATGCTGATGACCGGCGCCCAGTCGATCCGTGAAGTGATCGCCTTCCCGAAAACCCAGAGCGCGGCAGATGTCATGACGCAGGCACCGGGTCAGGTGGATGCCAAGGCATTGCGCGAATTGCACATTCGTCTGCGCGAAACGCCAAAGGCTGAGTAAGGCTGACCGCAAAGGCGCATCCTTTTGGGTGCGCCTTTTCTTTAGGTCGAGATTTTTTGTTGCTGGCCGACACTGTGTGGGGCGGGCAATGTTTCAAAGATAATTCGGAGCGAGTTATGGCGGGTCATTCCAAGTGGGCGAACATCAAGCACCGCAAAGAACGTCAGGATGCCAAGAAGGGCAAGATTTTCACCAAGTGGATTCGTGAACTGACTGTTGCTGCCCGTCAGGGCGGCGGTGATCCGGGCTCCAACCCACGCCTGCGTCTGGCGCTGGACAAGGCCCTTGGCGCGAACATGAGTCGCGACATCATTGATCGCGCGGTCGCACGCGGCGCCGGTGCTGCCGACACCGACGACATGGTCGAATTGAGTTACGAAGGCTATGGGCCTGGCGGTGTGGCGGTGATGGTCGAGTGCATGACCGACAACCGTAATCGCACTGCCGCTGCTGTACGTCACGCGTTCAGCAAATGCGGCGGCAACCTCGGCACCGACGGCTCTGTGGCGTATCTGTTCGAGCGCAAAGGGCAGATTTCCTTCGCGCCAGGGGTTGATGAAGACGCGCTGATAGAAGCGGCCATGGAAGCTGACGCCGATGACGTGGTCACCCACGAAGATGGCTCGATTGACGTGTTCACCTCCTTCGCTGGCTTCTATTCCGTACGCAATGCGCTGGAAGCGGCCGGTTTCAAGGGTGACGACGCAGAAATCGTCATGCTGCCGACCACCAGTGCCGAACTGGACCTGGAAGGCGCCGAGAAGGTGCTCAAGCTGATCGACATGCTCGAAGACCTGGATGACGTGCAGAACGTCTATTCCAATGCCGATATACCAGAGTCGGTGGCTGCACAGCTCGGTTAAGGGTGACTAAGATCAAGTGTGGGAGTCAGCTCCCACATTGGTTATTGGCTGTATTGAAGTGCTCTTACCTAACCCGCAGGCGTTATGACTTTAATTCTTGGTATCGACCCCGGTTCGCGTATTACCGGTTATGGCGTGGTGCGCGATACCGGGCGTGGCTGTGTGTACGTGGCGTCGGGCTGCATTCGCACGGGTTCGGGAGAATTGCATGAGCGTCTGCAGATCGTTTATCGCGGCGTGCGCGAAATCATCCAGACTTACGGCCCGGTCACCATGGGCATCGAAAAGGTGTTCATGGCGCGCAATGCCGACTCCGCGCTGAAGCTGGGGCAGGCGCGCGGTGCTGCGATCGTCGCCGGTGCCGAAGAAAGCCTGGAGATCGCCGAGTACACCGCAACCCAGGTCAAGCAGGCAGTGACCGGCACCGGCGCGGCGAATAAAGAACAGGTGCAGATGATGGTCATGCACATGCTGAAATTGACCAGCAAGCCGCAAATCGACGCATCTGACGCTCTGGCCATTGCCATCTGCCATGCTCACACCCGTTCCAGTTTGTTGCCCCATGGCCTGGGGACGGCACGCAGTCGTGGCGGGCGCTTGCGTCTCTGATAGCATCAGCAGTCTTTTTTATGGAATGAGGTTCGTCGTGTCTGTGTCGTCGACGCGGCCCCTTGTTCTGTTCGTCGCCAGACATTGATCTGGCCAACGCTCAAGGATCTGAAACGTGATTGGACGCTTGCGCGGCACMCTGGCTGAAAAACAGCCGCCGCACCTGATTCTGGATGTAAACGGTCTGGGGTATGAGCTGGAAGTGCCTATGACCACGCTGTATCGCCTGCCGTCGGTCGGTGAACCGCTGACCTTGCACACCCACTTGGTCGTACGCGAAGACGCGCAGTTACTCTATGGTTTCTTCGGCAAGCGTGAGCGAGACTTTTTCCGCGAGCTGATCCGTCTCAACGGCGTAGGGCCGAAATTGGCGCTGGCGTTGATGTCGAGTCTGGAAGTCGATGAACTGGTCCGTTGCGTGCAGTCTCAGGACACCTCGGCGCTGACCAAGGTGCCGGGCGTGGGCAAAAAAACCGCCGAACGTTTGTTGGTGGAACTCAAGGACCGCTTCAAAGCCTGGGAAACCGTACCGGCGATGTTCGCCCTTGTGCCAAACCAGCCGGGTGGGCCAGATGCGTCGGCTCCGATCGCCACCGCCGAAAATGACGCGGTCAGCGCGTTGATCTCCTTGGGCTACAAGCCGCAGGAGGCCAGTAAGGCGATTTCTGCAATCAAGGAGAAAGGTTTGAGCAGTGAAGACATGATTCGTCGTGCCCTGAAGGGAATGATTTAAGTGATTGAAGCTGATCGTCTGATTACCGCCGCGCCCGCTCCTCGGGATCGCGAGGAAGTCCAGGACCGGGCGATTCGTCCTGTCAGCCTGGCCGAATATATAGGCC
>NZ_JBFULH010000391.1:0-3871 GCF_056400445.1 Pseudomonas sp. P5_B2
GCGTGCACCCGGCCTGTCCCACGAGGTCGCGACGGAACTGGCGCACAACGCTGACCAGATCTGCCCGTACTCGAAAGCGACACGCGGCAACATCGACGTGGCCTTGAACGTCATCACGGCTTGAAGAACCGTGTAACCGAAGCCAGTCATCGGCTTTTTAAAAACCCCATATATATCGCATGCGATGTAAGCGCACGCGAACAACAAGTCAACGAACTCATAGGGAATCATCATGAGCAAGATTGAAAAAGTCCTGGCCACCGGCAAATCCCACACCACCGCCAGCAGCACGGGCCACACTTCGCGTGGCCATAACGGCAGCCTCGATATCGCGCTCTCGTCGCCCGGCAACGCAACGCCTGCGCACGTGTTCGCTGCGACCCAACCGCACCCGACCGCCGAGCAACTGTTCGCCGGTGCCTGGTCGGCCTGCTACACCGCCGCCGTCGGGTTGGTGGCCAATGACATGAACGTGGTGCTGCCTGCAGATTTGTCCGTCGACATTGAAGTCGATGTCGGCCAGACCGGTCAGGATTACTTCCTTCAGGCGCGATTGACCCTGCGCGTGCCCGGCCTGGCGGACGACATCGCGAGAACGCTGGCCCACACCGCGGACCAAATCTGCCCGTACTCGAAAGCAACGCGGGGCAACATCGACGTGGACTTGAGCGTGCTCACAGTGTGATGTCCGGCGCGGCGGGTTCGAGCTGTGCGCCGAACCCGCCACCTGCCGCTGATCAACTTGAACTTATCACTCTTACGATGCCATCGCACACGAGGTATATTTCAGCCTTGCGCGACAGCAGTCTTTGACGAATGAGGTGACAGATGAAACCCACCGCTCCAGCGGCAACCGCGAGCCCCAAGCTCTCTGATTTCCTGTGTTTTGCGGTGTATTCCACCAACCTCGCCTTCGGCAAGGCGTACAAGCCGATCCTCGAAAAGCTCGGCCTGACCTACACGCAATACATCACCATCGTGGCGWTGTGGGAGGAAGATGATCAGACCGTTGGCAGCCTGGGCGAAAAGCTGTTTCTGGAGTCGAACACGCTCACGCCAATCCTGAAAAAGCTCGAAGCGATGGGCTACCTGCAACGCCAGCGCGACCCCGCGGACGAACGTCAGGTACGGATCAACCTGACCAAAGAAGGCAAAGCCTTGCGCGAAGGCCGCCCGGAAACGGGCCTTGCCGGCGCGAYGGGCCTGACGCAGGACGAGTTCACGCAGATGCAGAAAGCCATCGTGAAACTGCGTAACAACCTGATCAAATCAATGAATACTGAGGAGTGAAAGCGATGACCACGCAAACCGAAACCGCGATCCAGGCCGGTGGCTGCTTCTGGGGCATGCAGGACTTGATCAGACGAATCCCCGGCGTGCTGTCTACACGGGTCGGTTACTCTGGCGGTGATGTGCCCAACGCCACTTACCGCAACCATGGCACCCATGCGGAAGCCATCGAGATCGTCTTCAATCCGGTGGTGATCAGCTATCGCCAGATCCTGGAGTTCTTCTTCCAGATTCACGACCCTTCGACCGCCAATCGTCAGGGTAACGACGTTGGGCTCAGCTACCGTTCGGCGATCTTTTATCTGAATGAAGAACAGCGCGATGTAGCCGAGGACACCGTGGCCGATGTGGATGCGTCCGGTCTGTGGCCTGGCAAGGCCGTGACAGAAATCGCTCCCGCCGGCCCGTTCTGGCAGGCTGAGCCGGAGCATCAGGATTACCTGGAAAAAGTGCCCAATGGCTATACCTGCCACTTCATTCGGCCGAACTGGAAACTGCCGAAACGCGCGCTATGACGTAATGCCTGACCACCACAAATCTCGTGTGGAAGCGAGATTTGTGGTGGGCTCAGGCTTGTGGCTGCACCACGCCTCGTTCTTCCAGCAAGCGCACAAACATGGTCAGGCTCCGTGATACCGTCCCTCGGCGCCACACCAGCCAGGTGCGCAAATACCGAAAGGACTCCGACAACGGCCAGATACTCACCGTGGTGCATCCCGGCATGCTTTCCAACATGCTGCGCGGCATCAACGCCAGGCCTGCGCCAGCGCTGACGCAGGCGAGCATGCCGTGATAGGACTCCATTTCGAAGATCTTGCCGGGCACTGCCGCGTCCTGGGCGAACCAGCTCTCGAAGTGGTGCCGGTACGAGCAATTGGAGCGGAAGGCGTAGATGTTTTCGCCATTCACATCCTGCGCGCGATGGATCGGCGGATGGTTGAGCGGTGCGATCAGCACCATCTCTTCCTCAAACGCCGGCACGCCTTCCAGAGCCGGGTGCAGCACCGGCCCATCGACAAACGCGGCAGCCAGTCGGCCCGACAATACCCCATCAATCATGGTCCCCGAAGGTCCGGTGGACAGGTCCAGTTCGACCTTGGCGTGTTTCTGGTTGTAGGCGGCCAACAATTCGGGGATACGCACCGCCGCCGTACTTTCCAGTGACCCCAGGGGAAACGCGCCCTGTGGCTCTTCACCCGCCACGGTGGCGCGGGCTTCCTGAACCAGGTCGAGGATGCGCCGGGCATAGTCGAGAAAACTCCAACCGGCCGGTGACAAGCGCAGGCGGCTTTTCTCGCGGATAAACAGGTCCACGCCCAGATCCAGTTCCAGCTGTTTGATCCGCGTTGTCAGGTTGGAGGGCACCCGGTGGATGTGTTGCGCGGCAACGCTGATGCTGCCGTGCTCGGCAACTGCCTTGAAAATTTCCAGCTGAACCAGATCCAAGTCATTCTCCAAACGTGAACGTTATGCTCAGTATTATTCAGTTTCCAGAATATTTACACCCCCGTAACCTGAGCGCACTCCCACCCAGCAGGACGGTGCCATGACCAGCGTTTCCAGCCTTACCCATGCGATTTCGATCAACCCGGCCACCGGTGAGCAGATCGGCTACTACCCTTTCGAGTCCGAATCGGCGCTGCAAGCCGCCCTGTCGCGGGCCGCTGGCGGTTTTCGCGTCTGGCGCAAAACAGCCGTCGAGCAACGCTCACAGTTGCTGATCGCCCTGGCTCGGGCACTGCGCGACAGTGCTGACAAAATGGCCACCATGATCACCCTGGAAATGGGCAAGCCGATCACCCAGGCCCGCGGCGAAATCGAGAAGTGCGCGCAACTCTGCGAGTGGTACGCCGAACACGGCCCGGCCATGCTCAACGCCGAATCGACCCTGGTTGAAGGCGGCAAGGCGCGCATAGAATACCGCCCGCTCGGGCCGATTCTCGCGGTCATGCCGTGGAACTTCCCGATCTGGCAAGTGCTGCGCGGCGCCGTACCCGCGCTGATCGCCGGCAACACTTACGTGCTCAAACATGCCCCGAACGTAATGGGCAGTGCCTATCTGCTGCTGGAAGCCTTCAAGAACGCCGATTTCCCTCAAGGTGTTTTCGAAGTGCTGAACATCACGCCGGAGGGCGTTTCCACGGCGATTGCCGACCCTCGTATCGCCGCAGTGACCCTCACCGGCAGCGTGCGCGCCGGCATCGCCATCGGCGCTCAGGCCGGTGCAGCGTTGAAGAAATGCGTGCTGGAGCTCGGTGGTTCCGACCCCTTTATCGTGCTCAACGATGCTGACCTCGATGAAGCGGTCAAAGCCGCCGTCATCGGTCGTTACCAGAACACCGGGCAAGTCTGCGCAGCGGCCAAGCGCCTGATCGTCGAGCAAGGCATTGTCGAAGAATTCACACACAAGTTCGTCGAAGCCACACGCAAATTGGTGATCGGCGATCCACTGGCTGCCAATACATACATCGGCCCGATGGCCCGCTTTGATCTGCGTGACGAACTGGATCAACAAGTGCGTGCCACCCTGGAAGAAGGCGCAACACTGTTGATGGGCGGCAAGAAGGTCGAAGGTCCCGGT
>NZ_JBFULH010000392.1:0-3850 GCF_056400445.1 Pseudomonas sp. P5_B2
GGATATAAGTCTGTTCCCAGATCTTGCCGCTGCGGCGAACAGTCAGGATCAGTTCTTTGGACAGTGCGTTCACCACCGACACACCTACACCGTGCAGTCCGCCGGATACTTTGTAGGAGTTATCGTCGAACTTACCGCCGGCGTGCAGCACGGTCATGATGACCTCGGCTGCCGAAACGCCCTCTTCTTTGTGCACGTCTACCGGGATGCCACGGCCGTTGTCGCGAACGGTGATGGACTCATCCGGGTGAATGATGATGCTGATGTCGTCGCAGTGGCCGGCGAGAGCTTCGTCGATCGAGTTATCGACCACTTCGAACACCATGTGGTGCAGACCGCTGCCATCGTCGGTGTCACCAATGTACATACCGGGACGTTTGCGTACGGCATCCAGGCCTTTCAGCACTTTAATGCTCGTTGAGTCGTACGTATTTTCTTCGCTCAATGCCTTCACTCCCGATGGTCGTGGGTCTGGGTGATACGGCCCTGTTCCACGTGGAACAAAGCGACTGGCGTTTCCGTCTGCCAGCCTTCCCTCAATAATTCGTGATCTACACAGGTGATAAAGACCTGGCAGCGTAAGTCTTCCAGCAAGCGGCAAAGCGCACGGCGGTGTTGCTCGTCCAGCTCGGACGGCAGGTCATCCACCAGATAAATACACTGGCCGCGACGGGCCTGGCTTACCAGGTGCCCTTGGGCAATCCGCAATGCACAGACCACCAACTTCTGCTGACCCCGGGACAAGATGTCCGCGGCATTGTGCGCGCCTAGTCTTAGACGCAAATCAGCGCGTTGTGGTCCGGCCTGGGTATGACCCATTTGCTGGTCCCGGTGAAGGGACCCAGCGAGTACGGCACTCAGTTCGCGGTCTTTGTCCCAGCCTCGGTAATAGCTGAGGGTCAAGCCTTCAAGCTCARCCAATTCGCTCAAGGTCTGTTCAAAGACTGGTTTCAAGGCTTTGATGTAAGCGCGGCGGTATTCATCTATTTCTGCGCTGGCTTGGCACAGTTCCCTGTCCCAAACCGCTTGCGAAACGGCGTCAAGTGTACCATGTCGCAGCCAAGAGTTTCTCTGGCGGAGGGCCTTCTGCAAGCGCTGCCAAGTAGACATGAAACGCGGTTCCACGTGGAACACGCCCCAGTCGAGAAACTGTCGCCGAATCTTCGGCGCGCCTTCCAGTAAGCGAAAGCTGTCTGGGTTGATCAGTTGAAGTGGCAGAATCTCTGCCAACTGCGCCGCGCTACGAGCATTCTGACCATCGATGCGGATCTGAAACTCACCCTGTCGGTCACGCGAGATACCCAGCGCGCTGTGCCCACCCTCAGCCAATTCAACCTGGCCAAACACCGTGCAGGCCAATTGCTCGTACTGAATCACCGGCAACAGACGGCTGCTACGAAACGAACGGGCAAGCCCTAGCAGATGGATGGCTTCCAGAACACTGGTTTTGCCGCTGCCGTTGGCGCCGTAAAGAATGTTGATTCGGGGGGAGGGGGAGAAGGTCACCGGGTGCAAATTGCGCACCGCGGTGACCGAGACGCGACTTAGCGACATCTAGCTTCTGCTGAACATGATTACAGGCGCATCGGCATGACAACGTAAGYCGAGTCGTCGTTGTCGKACTCTTGCACCAGCGCACTGCTGTTGGAGTCGGACAGGATCAGGCGAACTTGCTCGGTGGTCATCACGCCCAGCACGTCGAGCAGATAGCTGACGTTGAAGCCGATTTCCAGGGAGCCGCCGTTGTACTCAACGCCTACTTCTTCTTCCGCTTCCTCCTGCTCCGGGTTATTTGCCTGAATTTTCAGCTGACCGTTGGCCAGTTGCAGACGGATACCACGGTACTTCTCGTTGGACAGAATCGCAGTGCGGCTGAAGGCTTCACGCAGTGCCTGCCGGTCGCCGAGGACTAGCTTGTCGCCGCCTTTAGGCAGAACACGCTCGTAATCCGGGAATTTACCGTCAACCAGTTTCGACGTGAAGGTGAACTCGCCGGTGGTAGCACGGATGTGGTGCTGACCCAGAACGATGCTGACGAGGCCGTCCGGCTCGGTGAGCAGGCGCGCCAGTTCAAGAATACCCTTGCGTGGAACGATGACCTGATGGCGATCCGGCTGACCGATATCGGCCTGCATCGAGCACATGGCCAGACGGTGACCGTCGGTGGCTACGGCGCGAATGATGCCAGCCGAAACTTCCAGCAGCATACCGTTCAGATAGTAACGAACGTCCTGCTGAGCCATGGCAAAGCTGGTGCGCTCAATCAGACGACGCAGTTTGCTTTGTTCCAGGCTGCAAGTCAGCGAACCCGGACCTTCTTCAACTGTCGGGAAATCGTTGGCCGGCAGGGTCGACAGAGTGAAACGGCTACGGCCAGCTTTCACCACAAGCTTCTGTTCGTCGACCTTGATGTCGATCAATGCGTCGTTTGGCAGACTCTTGCAGATGTCCATCAGCTTGCGCGCTGGCACCGTGATGGAACCTGGATCAGCCGGCTCTTCAAGTTGCACACGACCGACCAGTTCGACTTCCAGGTCGGTACCGGTCAGCGACAATTGCTGGCCTTCGACAACCAGCAGCACGTTGGAGAGCACCGGCAAGGTCTGTCGGCGCTCGACGACGCCTGCGACCAGTTGCAGGGGTTTCAACAGGGCTTCGCGTTGAATGGTGAAATGCATGGTCTAGTCCCTTGCCTTAATAAGCTGCGCTGGTGTTCATCAAGTGGTCAGTGTTCGCAGCAGGTTCTTGTAGTCCTCGCGGATGTCCGCGTCGGATTCCTTAAGCTCGTTGATCTTGCGGCAGGCGTGCAAAACAGTGGTGTGGTCGCGGCCGCCAAACACATCGCCGATTTCCGGCAGGCTGTGGTTAGTCAACTCTTTGGACAATGCCATTGCAACCTGACGCGGACGTGCGACCGAGCGTGAACGACGCTTGGACAGCAGGTCGGAGATCTTGATCTTGTAGTACTCGGCGACAGTGCGCTGAATGTTATCCACAGAGACCAATTTGTCTTGCAGCGCCAACAAGTCCTTCAGGGATTCGCGAATCAGCTCGATGGTGATATCGCGGCCCATGAAGTGCGAGTGGGCGATCACGCGTTTCAGCGCGCCTTCCAGCTCACGGACGTTGGAGCGAATGCGTTGGGCAATGAAGAACGCGGCGTCATGTGGCAGATCGACTTTGGCCTGGTCAGCCTTTTTCATCAGGATCGCAACGCGAGTTTCCAGCTCCGGCGGCTCGACGGCAACCGTCAGGCCCCAGCCAAAGCGGGATTTGAGACGCTCTTCAAGGCCTTCAATTTCTTTCGGATAGCGGTCACTGGTGAGAATGACCTGTTGGCCACCTTCAAGCAGGGCATTGAAGGTGTGGAAAAACTCTTCCTGGGACCGTTCCTTGCGGGCGAAGAATTGAATGTCATCGATCAACAACGCATCCACCGAACGGTAGAAGCGCTTGAACTCGTTGATCGCATTCAGTTGCAGCGCCTTGACCATGTCGGCCACGAAACGCTCGGAATGCAGGTACACGACCTTGGCATTCGGGTTCTTCTTTAATAGGTGGTTACCCACAGCGTGCATCAAGTGGGTCTTACCCAAGCCAACGCCACCATAAAGGAAGAGTGGGTTGTAACCGTGCTTGGGATTGTCCGCTACCTGCCACGCCGCCGCCCGGGCCAGCTGGTTGGACTTACCTTCAACGAAATTTTCAAAGGTAAAGGTCCGGTTCAGGTAGCTGGTGTGCTTGAGCGCGCCTTCGACTTGCACGGTGCGCTGCTCGGAACGCACCGGTGCTTGTTGCGAGCTCGCGCCAGCCATCGGGTCGAAGCTGTCGCGAGACGGCTCTTCATTGA
>NZ_JBFULH010000393.1:0-3842 GCF_056400445.1 Pseudomonas sp. P5_B2
CTCGCGAACAACAGGACGCTTTCGGCGTGCGCTCCCACCAGCTCGCTCATAAAGCGACGTTGGAGGGCAAGTTCAAAGACGAAATCATCCCGATGCAGGGCTACGATGAGAATGGTTTCCTGAAACTGTTCGACTACGACGAGACCATTCGTCCGGAAACCACCCTGGAAAGCCTGGCCGCTCTTAAGCCAGCGTTTAACCCGAAGGGCGGCACCGTGACAGCCGGTACCTCGTCGCAGATCACTGATGGTGCTTCGTGCATGATCGTGATGTCGGCACAACGTGCACAGGACTTGGGCATCCAGCCTATGGCGGTGATCCGTTCGATGGCAGTGGCAGGTGTGGATCCGGCAATCATGGGCTATGGTCCAGTACCGGCTACACAAAAAGCACTGAAGCGCGCGGGCCTTGGTATTAACGATATCGACTTCTTTGAGCTCAATGAAGCTTTCGCCGCACAGGCCCTGCCAGTGCTGAAAGATCTGAAAGTGCTCGACAAGATGAACGAGAAGGTTAACCTGCACGGCGGCGCGATTGCCTTGGGTCACCCGTTCGGTTGCTCCGGTGCACGTATCTCCGGCACGCTGCTGAACGTGATGAAGCAAAATGGCGGCACCTTCGGGGTGGCTACCATGTGCATTGGTCTCGGCCAAGGCATCTCCACCGTCTTCGAACGCGTTTAAGCGTTCCGTTGACGGAAGCCGGGGCCAAGTGCCCCGGTTTTTGTTTTTCTGAATATATTTTTGTTTTTATTTTGAAAAGATTTGAGTGAGGGCCAAACCATGCCGTTACAACCCGGGCTCTACGAACATTACAAAGGTCCGCAGTACCGCGTATTCGCTGTTGCGCAGCATTCGGAAACCGAAGAGGAAGTAGTCTTCTATCAAGCCCTGTATGGCGATTACGGCTTTTGGGTGCGTCCCTTGAGCATGTTCTTGGAATCGGTCGAGGTTGACGGCGAACAGGTGCCACGCTTTGCTTTGGTGCAAGCCGAACCGAGCGTTTTTCCACAGCCATAAGGGGAGTGCGTGCAGAACCCTGCGCTTGACCTCACCTTGTAGCCACTATATATAGCGGTGCCGCGTCAGGCGCCAACCGCCTTTCACTTCTAGAATTCAGGAATTTTCTGATCCATGGGCAAATCGCTGGTCATTGTGGAATCCCCGGCTAAGGCCAAGACCATCAACAAGTATCTGGGTAACCAATACGTGGTGAAGTCGAGTATCGGCCATATCCGAGACCTGCCCACCAGCGGTTCGGCTAGCGCCAGCAAAGAGCCAGCCGCCAAGCGCGGCAAGGCTGCCGCGGGTGAAGGTCCGGTGCTCACGCCGAAAGAGAAAGCGCGCAAGCAACTGGTTTCGCGCATGGGCGTCGATCCCGATCATGGCTGGAAAGCCAAGTACGAGATCCTCCCAGGCAAGGAAAAAGTCATCGAAGAGCTGCGCCGGCTCGCCAAAGATGCTGACACCATCTATCTCGCAACCGACTTGGACCGCGAGGGGGAAGCCATTGCCTGGCACCTGCGCGAAGCCATCGGTGGTGACGACAGCCGCTACAAGCGCGTGGTGTTCAACGAAATCACCAAGAAGGCGATTCAGGAAGCCTTCTCCAAGCCGGGCGAGCTGGACATCGACCGTGTAAATGCCCAGCAGGCGCGTCGTTTCCTCGACCGTGTTGTGGGCTACATGGTTTCGCCGCTGCTGTGGGCCAAGATCGCCCGTGGCCTGTCCGCCGGTCGCGTGCAGTCGGTTGCCGTAAAACTGGTGGTTGAGCGCGAACGTGAAATCCGTGCGTTCAACCCCGAAGAATACTGGGAAATTCACGCTGACCTCGGCACCGCCAAGGGTGCGACAGTGCGCTTCGACGTGGCTCGTGAGAAAGGCGAAGCCTTCAAGCCGCTCAACGAAACCCAGGCCCTGGCCGCGCTGGAAAAGCTCAAGGCTTCCAGCTACAGCATCGCCAAACGCGAAGACAAACCGACCAGCAGCAAGCCGTCGGCGCCGTTCATCACGTCCACCTTGCAGCAGGCCGCGAGCAACCGCCTGGGCTTCGGCGTGAAGAAAACCATGATGATGGCCCAGCGTCTGTACGAAGCCGGCTACATCACGTACATGCGTACTGACTCCACCAACCTCTCGGCCGATGCCGTGACGATGGCGCGCACCTATATTGAAGGCGAATTCGGCAAGAAGTACCTGCCGGAGACCCCGAACGTCTACAGCAGCAAGGAAGGCGCACAAGAGGCTCACGAAGCGATTCGTCCTTCCGATGCCAACACCGAGCCAAGCAAGCTGTCGGGCATGGAGCGTGATGCTGAGCGGCTCTACGAGCTGATCTGGCGCCAGTTCCTTGCTTGCCAGATGCTGCCGGCGCAATACCTGTCGACCACGGTCACCGTCGGTGCTGGCGATTTTGAGCTGCGAGCCAAGGGCCGCATCCTCAAGTTCGACGGTTACACCCGCGTCATGCCGCAAATTGCCAAGCCAGGCGATGATGATGTGTTGCCGGACATGGCCCAGGGCGATGCGATGAAGCTGATCAAGCTTGATCCGACCCAGCACTTCACCAAGCCGCCTGCGCGCTATTCGGAAGCGAGCCTGGTTAAAGAAATGGAAAAACGCGGTATCGGTCGTCCTTCGACCTACGCGGCGATTATTTCGACCATCCAGGACCGTGGCTATGTCGCGCTGCACAACCGTCGTTTCTATTCGGAAAAGATGGGCGACATCGTCACCGAGCGGCTGTCCGAGAGTTTCTCCAACCTGATGGACTACGGCTTCACCGCCGGCATGGAAGAGCACCTCGATGACGTGGCCCAGGGTGAGCGAGACTGGAAAAACGTGCTGGACGAGTTCTACGGTGACTTCAAGAAGAAGCTCGAAGTAGCCGAAAGCGCAGAAAACGGCATGCGTGCCAACCAGCCGGTCATGACCGACATACCGTGCTTGACCTGTGGCCGTCCGATGCAGATTCGTACTGCTTCGACAGGCGTGTTCCTCGGCTGCTCGGGCTACAGCCTGCCGCCGAAAGAGCGCTGCAAGGCCACCGTCAATCTGGTGCCGGGTGATGAAATCGCCGCGGACGACGAAGGTGAATCGGAGTCGCTGGTTCTGCGTGGCAAGCACCGCTGCCCGATTTGCAGCACCGCGATGGACGCTTACCTGCTCGACGAGAAGCGCAAGCTGCACATCTGCGGTAACAACCCGGATTGCGACGGCTATGAAATCGAAGAGGGCACCTATCGAATCAAAGGCTACGAAGGTCCGAGCCTGGAGTGCGACAAGTGTGGCAGCGAGATGCAGCTCAAGACCGGCCGTTTCGGCAAGTTTTTTGGCTGCACCAACGCGACGTGCAAGAACACCCGCAAGCTGCTGAAGAGTGGTGACGCGGCACCGCCGAAGATGGACCCGGTGAAGATGCCTGAGCTGAAGTGCGAAAAGGTCAACGACACCTACATCCTGCGCGACGGTGCTTCCGGGCTGTTCCTGGCTGCCAGCCAATTCCCGAAAAACCGTGAGACCCGTGCTCCGCTGGTCATGGAAATTGTGCCGCACAAGGATGAGATCGATCCGAAGTATCACTTCCTCTGCGAAGCGCCGAAGAAAGATCCCGACGGTCTCCCTTCAGTGATCCGATATAGCCGTAAGACCAAAGAGCAGTATGTGCAGACAGAAGTCGACGGTAAGCCGACTGGTTGGAAGGCGTACTACGACGGCGGCAAGTGGAAGGTTGAAGACAAGCGTCCGGCTGCAAAGGCTTAAAGGGATAGTGGGCCGACTCCGTCGGCCATCGGGAGCAAGCTCCCTCGCCACAGACAAAAGGCCGCATGACAACCCTCGGGC
>NZ_JBFULH010000394.1:0-3829 GCF_056400445.1 Pseudomonas sp. P5_B2
CAACAGGCCAATGCGGCGAAGAATCTCTGGTCCGAAGGGACATCGAGTTTCCGCACGGGCCTTGAGATCGCCGAGATTCT
This sequence comes from Pseudomonas sp. P5_B2, assembly GCF_056400445.1. Taxonomy (NCBI): domain Bacteria; kingdom Pseudomonadati; phylum Pseudomonadota; class Gammaproteobacteria; order Pseudomonadales; family Pseudomonadaceae; genus Pseudomonas; species Pseudomonas sp. P5_B2. Next base: position 81 of record NZ_JBFULH010000394.1, read on the forward strand.
GGCCGACCTCAAACTCGATCAGGATTCATTGGTCGCCGCAATCTTGTACCGTGGCGTGCGCGAAGGGCAGATCCTGTTGCCTGCTATCAGCCAGCGTTTCGGCCCGGTGGTGGCCAAACTCATCGACGGCGTGCAGCGCATGGCGGCGATCAGCGACAGCCTGAGCCCGCGTAAAACCATGGTGCTGGGCACTCAGGGCCAGGTTGAAAACCTGCGCAAAATGCTGGTGGCCATGGTCGACGACGTTCGCGTCGCACTGATCAAACTGGCGGAACGCACCTGCGCGATTCGTGCGGTGAAAACCGCCGACGACGAGAAGCGCAATCAGGTCGCCCGCGAAGTCTTCGATATCTACGCACCGCTGGCTCACCGCCTCGGTATCGGTCACATCAAGTGGGAGCTGGAGGACTTGTCCTTCCGTTACCTGGAGCCTGACCAGTACAAACAGATCGCCAAGTTGCTGCATGAACGTCGCCTGGATCGCGAGCGCTTCATCAGCGATGTCATGACCCAGCTGAAAAACGAATTGCACGCCACCGGCGTCGATGCCGACATCAGTGGCCGAGCCAAACACATTTATTCGATCTGGCGAAAAATGCAGCGCAAGGGTCTGGAGTTCAKCCAGATCTACGACGTGCGCGCCGTTCGCGTGTTGGTGCCGGAAATGCGCGATTGCTACACCGCGCTCGGTATTGTCCACACCCTGTGGCGGCACATCCCGAAAGAATTCGACGACTACATCGCCAACCCGAAAGAGAACGGCTACCGCTCGCTGCACACCGCGGTGATCGGCCCTGAGGGCAAGGTGCTGGAAGTGCAGATCCGCACCCACGCCATGCACGAAGAAGCCGAGCTGGGCGTTTGCGCGCACTGGCGCTACAAGGGCACCGACGTCAAATCCGGCTCTAATCACTACGAAGAGAAAATTTCCTGGCTGCGTCAGGTCCTCGAGTGGCACGAAGAGCTGGGCGATATCGGCGGCCTGGCGGAACAGCTGCGGGTCGATATCGAGCCGGACCGGGTCTACATATTCACCCCGGACGGTCACGCCATCGACTTGCCCAAAGGCGCGACACCGCTGGACTTCGCTTATCGCGTGCACACCGAAATCGGTCATAACTGCCGTGGTGCGAAGATCAACGGGCGCATTGTGCCGCTCAACTACAGCCTGCAAACCGGTGAACAGGTCGAGATCATCACCAGCAAGCACGGCACCCCGAGCCGCGACTGGCTGAACCCGAACCTGGGTTACATCACTACCTCGCGGGCACGGGCGAAGATTGTCCACTGGTTCAAATTGCAGGCGCGCGATCAGAACGTCGCGGCCGGTAAAACCTTGCTTGAGCGTGAACTCAGTCGCCTCGGTCTGCCGGCGGTGGATTTCGACAAGCTGGCCGACAAGGCCAACATGAAGACGGCCGAGGACATGTTCGCGGCGTTGGGTGCCGGTGATTTGCGCCTGGCGCAACTGGTGAATCTGGCGCAGCAACTGGTCGAACCGGAACGCGGCAACGAACAGCTGGAGCTTATTCCGCGCAAAGCCACTGGCTATAAACCGGGCAAGCGCGGCGATATCCAGATCCAGGGCGTCGGCAACCTGATGACGCAAATGGCCGGCTGCTGCCAGCCATTGCCGGGGGATGCCATCGTCGGTTACATCACCCAGGGCCGTGGGGTCAGCATTCACCGCCAGGACTGCGCCTCGGTGCTGCAACTGGGCGGTCGCGAGCCGGAGCGGATCATTCAGGTCAGCTGGGGACCGGTGCCGGTGCTCACCTACCCGGTGGACATCGTCATTCGCGCCTACGACCGTTCCGGTTTGCTGCGTGACGTGTCACAGGTGCTGCTCAATGAGCGAATCAACGTACTGGCGGTCAACACCCGCTCGAACAAAGAGGACAACACCGCGCTGATGTCCCTGACCATCGAGATTCCGGGGCTGGATGCGCTGGGTCGGTTGCTGGGGCGGATTTCCCAGTTGCCGAACATCATTGAAACCCGTCGTAACCGGACGCCTTGATCGCATGTTCAGCGCTGATCCACCGTCGCTCCCACAAGGGATTTTGCAGTGAGAGAGATTGATGTATTCACTTGATGACCTGCTGCACTTGATGAACCGGCTGCGCGACCCGCAGTTCGGTTGCCCGTGGGACATCAAGCAAACCTACGCCACCATCGTCCCGCACACCCTTGAGGAGGCCTACGAGGTCGCTGACGCCATTGAGCGCGGTGACTTCGATCACTTGCAGGGCGAGTTGGGCGATTTGCTGTTTCAGGTGGTTTATTACAGCCAGCTGGCGCGGGAAGAAGGGCGCTTTGAATTCGACGGCGTGGTCGACAGCATCACCCGCAAGTTGATCCGTCGCCATCCTCACGTGTTTCCCACCGGTGAGCTGTATGCACCCGTGGACATCCCGCGCCTGAGTGAAGAGCAGGTCAAGCAGCGCTGGGAAGAGATCAAGGCCGAGGAGCGCGCCGAGAAGTCGGCGACACCGTTGCAACTGTCGTTGCTCGACGACGTACCGGCTGCATTGCCTGCCTTGTCCCGTTCGGCGAAACTGCAAAAGCGTGCCGGGCAGGTCGGTTTCGACTGGCCGGACGCCTTGCCGGTGCTGGACAAGGTCCGCGAAGAGCTCGATGAAGTGCTCGAAGCCATGGCCGACAATGACTCGGCCGCGATTGCCGATGAGGTCGGTGACCTGCTGTTTTCCGTGGTCAATCTGGCGCGTCATCTCAAGGTTGATCCGGAAACCGCGCTGCGTGGCGCCAACAGTAAATTCGAAAGACGCTTCCGTTTTATCGAACAGGCATTGCGCGACACCCACCGTCCCATAGAAGATTGCACCCTCGAAGAGTTGGACGCCTTGTGGGGCGAAGCCAAACGTCAGGAAAAGAATTTGACCAGCTGCGGTTGAGCAGTTGCCTAAGTGAGAAACAAGCACCATGAGCATTTCCCTTCGCGACCAGTTGCTCAAAGCAGGGCTGGTCAACCAGAAGCAGGCCAAACAGGTCGGCAAAGAAAAGCAGAAACAGCAGCGCCTGGCCCACAAAGGTCAGATCGAACTCGATGACTCGCAGCAGCGTGCCGCCCAGGAAGCCATGGCCGAAAAGGTCAAGCGCGACCAGGAGCTGAACCGTCAGCAGCAGGAAAAGGTCGAGGCCAAGGCTCGCGCCGCTCAGATCAAGCAATTGATCGAAGTCTCGCGTCTGCCGAAGCTGACCACAGAGGATTACTACAACTTCGTTGACGACAAGAAGGTCAAGCGCCTGTGCGTCAACACGCTGATGCGCAACCAGCTCAGCAATGGCTTCCTTGCGATCGTGCATCACGCTGGCGGCTACGAAGTGATTCCGCGTGAAGCGGCACTGAAGATCCAGGAACGCGATCCACAGCGCATCGTGCAGATGAACGTGAAGACTGAGGAAGTGGCCGCCGAGGACGATCCGTACGCGGCCTATCAGATTCCGGATGATCTGATGTGGTAAGCCGTTAAAGGCTTCAACAACGACAAACCCCGCTCATGGCGGGGTTTGTCGTTTTCAATACTTATGCGCGACGAAGTCATAGTGAAACCAGCACCTCGGTGTGTCAGGTAAATCGCATACACAGGATCACACAAAATTTGTGGGAGCTAGCCTGCTGGCGATAGCGTCTGACGGATACATTGATGTTGGATATGAAGTCGCTATCGCCAGCAGGCTAGCTCCCACAGGGTTCTGTGCCTTGGCCCCATTCTCAGGCACAAAAA
>NZ_JBFULH010000395.1:0-3810 GCF_056400445.1 Pseudomonas sp. P5_B2
CATTCAACATTGATGCTGAATTACACACCGCTTTCGCGAGCAAGCCCGCTCCCACAGGTATTGCGCTGACTGCAATCAGAAGTGGAAGTTGGTGCTTAGCAATGCCGTACGGCCCGGCGCCTGGTTGGCGAAGTGGGTCGAGAAGGCTTTGTCGTAATACGTTTCGTTGGTCAGGTTCTGCACGTTCAGTTGCAGGTCGATGTTTTTGGTCAGCTTGTAGGCCGCCATCGCGTCGTAACGAACGTAGGATTCAACCATGGTGGTGTTGGCCACGTTGCCGAAGACATCGTCGACATAGAACGCACCGCCACCGACCGTCAGCCTCGGCAAGACCTGATAGGTTGTCCACAGGCTGGCGCTGTTTTTCGGCGTGTTAGGCAGTTCGTTGCCGTTGTTGGCTCGGTTCAACGGCATGTCACCGCCATCGATTTGCTCGCTGTCCATGTAGGCGTAACCGGCGAAGACTTGCCATTTATCGGTGATCCTGCCGGTGGCCGACAGTTCGACACCCTGGACGCGGGTTTTGCCGGCGTTTTCATAGGTGTTGGTATTGACTTGAACGCGTGCGTTCTCTTTCTCGGTGTGGAAGATGTCGGCGGTCAGCGAAAGCTGATCATTGAGCAGATCCCACTTGGTACCAATTTCGTAGTTCTTGGTGGTTTCCGGTTTCAAATCGTTATTGACGGTACCGCCGCCCAAAGGATTGCCTTCGGAGCCTTCGCCCAGGGTGTTGCCCGGTGGTGTGGCCGAGGTTGCGTAGGACGCATAGATGCTGCCGTTTTCGGCTGGTTTGTAAACGACGCCGAACTGCCCGGTGACRAACTCACTGGTGTCATTGTCTTTGGCAGTGGTCACACCGGATCCGTTGAAGGTTTTGTAGTCGGTCTCGAAATGGTCGTAACGCAGGCCCATGTTCAACAACCACTGCTGGGACAGTTCCAGGGTGTCGAACACATACATCGCGTACGTGTCGGCCTTGGTGTCGGTACCGGCGTAGTTACGCGAGATCGCACCGTTCCATGGATCGTTCGGATTCGGGTTGGACAGCGAGGTGCAGTTGTAACCGCTTGGCGCGCCGATCAGTGCCGGGTTGCAGTTGGTGGTCACTGCCGCTGTTCCCGGGGTGGTGTCGGTGTTGACGCTATACGAGGATTTCTGGCTCTCCTCGTGGGTGTACTCGATACCGGTGGAGTAGCTGTTCTTGAAACCGGCGATGTAGAGGTCACCAAACAGATCGGTCTGGTTAGTCGTGGTCTCGGTGTTGCTGACCCGGGTGTTGGCCCGACGCCAGACGGTGCCATTGTTGACGTTGCCCTTGCTGTCGTMCGGCTGGGTCAGGATGTAATCCTGCATGCTGCTACCGTGACGCAAGGTGTTCTTGACGGTCATCGCGTCATTCAGATCGTGCTCGATGGCGAAGGTCGAGATATCGGTGCGGCCTTTGCGGAAGTCACGGTCATTGAGGCCGTAGAAGTTTGTGCTGTTGCCGCCGTCGTCCGGTTTGTCCGGGTTGGATTTGGTCCGGGCAGCCGAACCTCCGGCCGGTATCGAGTAAGGGATGCCCGAATCCGGCGTGTCGTTATTTTCCAGATGGTAGTAATCGAGGTTGACGCGGGTGTCGGTGCCCAGGCCGAAAGCCAGCGACGGCGCGATGCCCCAGCGGTCGTAGTCGACGCTGTCACGGCCGGCGACGTTGCTTTCGTGGCTCAACAGGTTCAGACGGCCAGCGGTGGTGTCATTGAGCTGATAGTTGCCGTCCATGGTGTAACGCTGGGTCTGGTCCGAACCCCAGGTAAAACCACCATCAAACGAGTCGCCCAAGTGTGCTTTTTTGCTCACCAGGTTGATGCTGCCGCCGGCAGCGCCACGGCCACCGATGGCCGAGTTCGGACCTTTGCTGACTTCAATCGATTCGACGGCGAAGATCTCGCGGCTCTGCGAACCGGTGTCGCGCACGCCGTCCAGGTAGGTATCGCCCTGTGCGTCGAAACCACGAATGAACGGACGATCGCCTTGGGGGTTGCCACCTTCACCGGCACCGAAGGTGATGCCCGGAACAGTGCGCAGCGCGTCCTGCAAATTGAGGGCGCCGGTGTCCTTGATGACCTGTTGCGGGATGACGGTGATYGAACGCGGAGTATCGACCAGCGGCGCGGTGTACTTGGACGAGTTGGCTTTTTCGACAAAGTAGGATGTCTCGTCCTGAGCCTCGCCAGTGATGGCGGTAGCGCCCAGCGACAGCACATTACCCGGTGCTTTTTCGTCGGCTTTTTCCGCCGCGAAAACCATGTGACCTGCAGAGCCGGCGGTGATTGCCATGCCGATGGCTGATGCGAGCAAACGTGGTGAGCTGACCGGTACGTGTGGTTGTTGACGCGACATTATGAATTCCCTTCCCCAAGGATTTGAGGCCGCGGAATATAGGGTAGACGCGTATTTGTATCAATTGCGAAACGTTACTATTCGCGAAGAATTTACATTCTTTACAATTTAACCTTACGGTTTTTGGTGTTTCGTCCGTCGTGAGGGTTTTACTTAAGCAATAAGAATCAATACCATTGGCGCCCCATCGGTTTCAGGTGTCTTTGCCATGCTGTTGCACATTCCCGGCTTGTTCGCGAAAGAAGAAGTGCAGCGCATTCGTGAGGCTCTGGAGCAGGCCGATTGGGCCGATGGCAAGATCACCGCCGGCTACCAGTCGGCCAAGGCCAAGCACAATCTACAGCTGCCTGAAGGTCATCCACTGGCCAAGGAAGTGGGGGCGGCGATGCTCGAACGGCTGTGGAAAAATCCACAGTTCATGTCAGCCGCGTTACCGCACAAGGTGTTTCCGCCGTTGCTGAACTGCTACACCGCCGGCGGCAGTTTCGATTTCCATATTGATAACGCAGTGCGTCAGCCCAAGGGCAGCATCGAGCGGGTGCGCACCGATCTTTCTGCGACGCTGTTCTTCAGCGAGCCCGAGGACTACGACGGCGGTGAACTGGAAATCCAGGACACCTTCGGCACCCAACGCGTGAAGCTGCCGGCGGGTGACATGGTTTTGTATCCCGGCACCAGTCTGCACAAGGTCAACGCCGTCACACGCGGCACGCGCTACGCCTCGTTCTTCTGGACCCAAAGCCTGGTGCGCGAAGACAGTCAGCGCGCCTTGCTGTTCGAGATGGACGGGGCAATCCAGCAGTTGACGCAGGACATGCCGGACCACCCGTCGCTGATCCGCCTCACCGGCACCTATCACAACTTGCTGCGCCGCTGGGTCGAGGTATGAGTTATCAACTGCGCCGCGAAGAAGTCCTCGACGGTGATTCGCTCAAGGCCATGCTTGAGGAAAGCCCTGCACGGGCGGCTCAAGCGATCTTGATCGCCGCCCGCGAAGGTGCACTCGATGCTCAGGCATTGCTTGGGCAAATCCTGCTGGACGGGCAGGGGATCGCGCAGGATAAACCCTTGGCCGTGCGCTGGTTCGAAATCGCCGCACAAGGCGGGCATTTGATGGCGCGCAACATGCTTGGTCGTTGTCATGAGCATGGGTGGGGTTGTGAGGCTGATGCCTCGGTGGCTGCGCGGCATTATCGAGTCGCAGCCGAAGCCGGGCTGGATTGGGCGATGTACAACTACGCCAACCTATTGGCGACCGGGCGTGGAGTGGGGGTGAATGAGCTACATGCGCTGGGTCTATATCGACAGGCCGCCGAACTAGGCCACGCGAAATCGATGAATCTGCTGGGGCGGTATCTCGAAGAGGGGCGGCTTTGTAAAGCAGACCCTGTCGCTGCAATCGATTGGTATCGACGCTCGGCTGAAGGC
>NZ_JBFULH010000396.1:0-3800 GCF_056400445.1 Pseudomonas sp. P5_B2
GCGTAAGGCCGCGATCGCGGTCTGTCCCGAGTGCCTTGGGCAAGCAAACTACATCCGGCAGGCTTGGCACCATGAGTTGTTTACGGCCTGCCCAACACATCGAGTACTGCTGATGGAGCAATGCCCCGAGTGCGACGCGCCAGCAGAGCTCAATCGCGGCGCGGTGTCTCGCTGTCGTTGCGGCTATGCGCTGAGCGAGGCTCGTGGACGCCCTGCCGACGCGGCGAATTTGTTCATCTCGTCGGTGTTGCTGGCGGAGCCCAGTCGTCCTTGCGTGCTGAGCGGTCTGAGCGATGAGCCGGGCGTGCCAGAGGATGTCGACAAGTTTCTCCTGTTCCTGGCGAACTTGACCCTGCCGACACCGCAGCGCAAAAACGCCGCGATCAGTTTTCACCGAGCGTTGGAGATTAATGAAGCATCCTTTGTGCTGGCAGAGGATCTACCGGAACGCTTTCGTGTCTATGTGCAGAACAAGGTACAGGCGGCTAACCAGCTGAAGTCCAGTCGCTTCGTCCACAACCTCGGCCCCTGGTACAAAGAACTGAATGCAACCTTCACGTCCGCCGCCTACAGCTCGGTTCGAGCCACGGTCTGCAGCGTGATGTTGGAACAGGCCGATGCTCCCATCAACCGCAAAATGAAGTACATCGCTGCCGAACTGTTGGGGCTGAAAAAAACCTTTACCGCCAGCGAGGCGGCGCGCTTGCTGGGCTCCTCCCCAGATCGAATCGTTTCCTTGGTGAAGACCGGACAACTCTCGGGGGAAATCATGAGTGGCGCCGCCGTGGAATTCTGTGTGGTCGATCGGTCGGCGGTGGAAGCGCAGCAGCAGGCCGCCAAGGGCTTGGTCGCTGGCAAGGAACTGCTTAGCCTGCTCAACATCAGCCGCCGCGTGCGTGAACGCTTACTGGCGTCGGGTGTGCTGAACCGCGTGCCTGACAGCGATAAGCCGCTGTTCGCCAAAGGTGATTATCGCGTGGAGGACATCCAGTGCCTGATCGATACTTTGGCCGAAGGCTGTCGCCACGCCGCGTCTGCCTCTACCTTGGGGCTCGAGGACATCAGCGGCAAACGTTTTTCCAGCCAGCAGACCCATGAACTGTACCGGTTGATATTCAGCGGTCAGATCAAGCCCGTGGTGAGTGATGCCGGTATCCAGGGATTGGCCGCGTTCGGGTTTGATCATGACGAACTGCTGGGTCACCTTCGGCAAGAGCCGACCCTGCCTGACCTGAGCATTACCGATCTGACCAAGATCACGCGCTGGAAACACGAAACCATTAAGGCGTGGATTGATAGGGGCTTGCTGCCTGCACGCATCGAGTTCGACGAGGGCAAGCACCGGGTGTTTATTTCCGTGGCGAACCTGGTGACGTTTCTCTCGCGCTATGTGGTGGYGGCAGATGCCGCCGAGCGTTTGGGAAGCAAGTCCATTTGGTTGACCAAGTCGCTCAAAACCAAAGGTGTGTTGGCGCAAGGGGCGCACGCTACCCGCGAGGGCAGCCAGCGTGGCGTTCTGTTGTCCGCCGACGCCTTGATCAATGTCGCCTCCGGTCGGTCGTCCGACTGGGCCCGCCACCCATCACCGGTGTGGGCTGACCCCTCGAGCGCCCTGGTGGATAAACAGAACAGGCACGCGCTGTCCCACTTGGAGACCTAGTCATGAGCGTCCCGGATACCTGGACTGAGCGGCGGATGCAGGAAGCGCTACACAACCCGTTTGCGGCGCCGGTCACGGCCTACCTGACCGACGTGTTGATCAGCAGTTGTTGTGCGGTGGGGGTTATTTATCACGATGCGCGACCGGCTATGCGAAAGCGGTTTCGGGATGGCCAGCGCATTCGTACGTCTGACATCCACAGCGTCTCTCGCGAAGGGCGTTTTTGCGTCATCCGGACAGCCAGCCAAAGTCGCTATGTCGTCGTCACCTTTCATGCCGATGGCGGAAAAAGATCGTTTATCGATTTTTTGAAGATTCTGTCCAACGGTTTCTACGCCACTCCGGGCCGACTGCAATAACCGGGAGGTAGGCGGATGACAGCGTCGTTCGAGTTAGCGCAGGCACTTGGTAATCGTGGGCTGTGGTTATCCATGACGGCCTTCCTGGTCGAGGTGCGGATCGAGTGTGATTGTGCCTGCGGGCGTGTGTATGCCGATGTGTTGGAACGGGTGGCCGACGGTACTGCGTTGTGTACCGCCGAGATCGATAGTCTGGTGATGCGCCAGGGCTATTGGACATTCAAGACTATTGAGGCTGAGTGGTATGTGATCGTCAGCTTCGATGGCCCAGCGGGGCGGCGCTCGTTCTATGAGTTCGCCCGGTTGATGGCCGGTGGCCTTTTTCGCACCCCGACTGCGCTGCAATAACTGAGCACAGACCACTGCCTAGGCCGGTGCCCAGCGATGGTGCCCCGTAGCCGATATCAGGCCCAGGCGGTTGATCATTCAACGGAGGTAAGCGAGATGAGCGAATCGAATCCATTAGCGCAGATGGCCAACTTTTTGTACGGCGCCGGCACGCCGACGGCGGGCCTAGGCCTCAGCCCGGAGGAGGCGAGCCGTGAAGCGCAGCGTCGCTACCCGAACAAACCCTACTGTTTGGTCAGGCAGTGGATGTTGGTGGATCTGCTCATGGCGGATCCGGCGCAGTGGGCTGCTGAGCATCCGGGCAAGGCGCCGCGCCTCGTGTTGGCGCATAACATTGTGTTCGACAGCGCTGGACGCTTTGCGCCGGGCTATTGGGTCAGAAGTACCTTTGAGGTCTCGTATACAGCACAAGGTTTTTTCGAGACAGGCAATACCGTTTATGTACTGCTGGGCGAGGGCTGCAGCAAAGCCGAAACGCTGGAGGTGGTGTTCAGCCTGTATTGAGGCGTTGTCACGGCTTCGCACGTTTTCAGGCGCTACCGCCACCGATCCGCTTGGCCCACCGGGGCGGCAACACCTCGGCCCAATGCAGTTGGGCGAACGTGCCCGTTCATCATGAGGTGGCACCATGCGTGTGTCTGTGCTCTCCGATTTGCATTTGGAGTTCACCCCCTTCGTGCCGCCCAGCGTGGACGCGGACGTGGTGATCTTGGCCGGTGATATCGATATCGGTACCCGAGGTTTAGTCTGGGCAGAGCGCACCTTCAACTGTCCCGTGCTGTATGTCGTTGGTAATCATGAATACTACGGTGGGCACCTCAACCGCACCCTGGACAAACTGCGGGCGTTACAAACCCCACACGCGCAGGTGCTCGAGCGCGATGAAGTGATCATCGAGGGCGTGCGGTTTCTTGGCACGACGGCCTGGACTGACTACGCCGTGACGGGCAATGCCGAGCGCGCACAATGGCTGGCGCAGGCGCAGATGACGGATTTTCGCCGCATTCGCACCGCCGGATACCGCCGGGTGAGGCCCGCCGATTTTATGGAACAGAACCATCAGGCACTGACTTGGCTGCGAGAACGGTTGGCGGTGGCGTATGCCGGCCCCACAGTGGTGATCACGCACCATGCCCCTTCACTGCGTTCGTTGCGCAACAGCCCGTATGCCGGTACCGATCTCGACGCGGCGTATGCCAACGCGTGGGAACGGATGATGGGGCCCACCATTAATTTGTGGGTGCACGGGCATGTGCACGAGGCCGAGGATTACGTCCTCGCGGGTACGCGGGTGGTGTGCAACCCGCGCGGTTATCCAGGGGAAGCCACGCGCTTTGATCCGGGGTTACTCATCACGGTATGAGCCTGGCGGCGGGGCCGGTGGCCATCTAGGGATTCGAACCGCACTGCGCATAACCGGCACAAGGTTAAAC
>NZ_JBFULH010000397.1:0-3799 GCF_056400445.1 Pseudomonas sp. P5_B2
CGAACATCCGATGTGTCTCTGCAGAATGAAGGCGGGCGATTCTGCATGAGCGACAAGGGGTGTTGAGGGAGGGACAAGAAAATCAGATTTACCCCACTTTTATAGAGAGTTGTCCTTCAAGAATCAGTGTGTATGGCTACAGACATCTCCCTCAAAACCACCACCAATCCCTGTGGGAGCGGGCTTGCTCGCGAAGGCTGCGTTACATTCAACATATTAGTCGGCTGACACACCGCCTTCGCGAGCAAGCCCGCTCCCACAGGGATTGGTGGTGGTTTTGAGGGAGATGTCTGTAGCCAAACACACTGATTCTTGAAGGACAAATCTCTATAAAAGTAGGGTAAATCTGATTTTCTTGTCCCTCCCTCAACACCCCTTGTCGCTCATGCAGAATCGCCCGCCTTCATTCTGCAGAGACACATCGGATGTTCGCGCCTGCCAATCAACCGCGTTTCACGTTGACCCTCGACGGCGTCCAGAATGAGCTCAAAGTCCTTGAGTTCACGGGCACGGAAGCCATCAGCCAACCCTACAGTTTTGACCTGGAATTGGTCAGCGATCGGCCAGACATCGAGCTCGAAAGCCTGCTGCACCGTCAGGCGTTTCTGAGTTTCGATGCACAAGGCGCCGGTATTCATGGTCAGATTTTTCGCGTCGGCCAAAGCGACTCCGGGAAACGCCTGACGGGCTATCAGATCAGCCTTGTACCGCGACTGGCTTACCTCGGCCAGCGCATTAATCAGCGGATCTTCCAGCACAAAAGCGTGCCGACGATCATCGCGCAGGTCCTCAAGGACCATGGCATCCAGCGCGATGCGTTCGAGTTTCAACTCGGCAGTGACTACACAGCTCGTGAGTACTGCGTGCAGTACGCCGAAAGCGATCTGGCGTTCATCCAGCGGCTGTGTGCCGAGATCGGCATTCACTACCACTTCCAGCACAGCCCCGACGGGCATCTGCTGGTGTTCGGCGATGACCAAACCGTTTTCCCTCGTCTGCCCCAGTCGACCCTGTACTTGCCCGGTAGCGGAATGGCGGCGGATGCGCCGGCCATCAAACGCTTCAATGTTCGTTTGGAAACCCGCACTACCGCAGTCGCCCGTCGCGATTACGACTTTAAAAAACCTCGCCTGCAACTCGAAACCCGTCTCGACAGCGAGCAGCGCCCGGTGCTGGAGGACTACCACTTTCCCGGCCAATTCACGGATCGTGAACACGGAAAGCAACTGACGCAACGCGCACTCGAGCGCCACAACGCCGATTTCCGCCAGGCCGAAGGTCGTGGTGATGACTGTGCGCTGGTCAGCGGGCATTTCCTCCATCTCGCCGAGCATCCCCGTCAGGCGTGGAATGACCTGTGGCTGATCACTGAAATCGAACATCGCGGCCGCCAACCGCAAGTGCTGGAAGAGTCGGCCACCAGCGATGACCCGAATGATTTCCAGGGCTATCGCAATACGTTTCTGGCGACGCCGTGGGACGTTTCGTTTCGTCCGCCRTTGGGGCCGCAAAAGCCACGCATGCTCGGCTATCAACCCGCCGTGGTCACCGGCCCGGTTGACAGCGAAATCCATTGCGACGAGTTCGGGCGGGTCAAGGTTCTGCTCGCCTGGGATCGCGACGGCCAACTCAACGAGCATTCCAGTTGTTGGCTGCGCGTCGCCACGGGTTGGGCGCATGAACGATATGGCAGCGTGCTGATCCCGCGGGTCGGCATGGAAGTGCTGGTCGGCTTCATCGACGCCGATGCCGACAAACCGCTGGTGATGGGCTGCCTGCCGAACGCGGCGACGCCCGTTCCGCTGGACCTGCCCGCCGACAAGACCCGCAGCATTTTCCGCAGCCAGAGCAGTCCGGGTGGCGGGGGGTACAACGAACTGCGCATCGAGGACCGCAAAGGCGCCGAGGAAATCTACCTGCGCGCCCAGCGAAACTGGACCCAGCATGTGTTGAATGATCAGCAAGTGCAGGTCGATAACCAGCGCAGCATCGTCGTCACCGGCACCGCTCGCCACGAGTTGAAGGCCGACGAACAGCGCATCACCCACGGCCAGCGCCAGACCGAAGTGAAGCTCGACGATCACTTGGTGGTGATGGGTGATCGGCACATCCGCGTGACCAGCCAGGCGCTCAACGCCAGTCAGCAATTCCACGTCAGCGCCGGCCAGCAGGTAGTGATCGACGGCGGCGCAAGCGCGACGATTCAGGCGGGCGGGCAGTGGATCAACATTGGGCCTGGGGGGATTTTCAGCAGCGTGCCGATTCAGGTCGGTGGCGCGTTGATGCCAGCGATGGTGGCTGCGCCGGTGTCGCCGAATACACCTTTGAAACTCGCCGCTGCGCCAGCAGCGGTATTGAGCGCTGCGCAGATCATGAGCCTGAAAAGCGATGCGCCGTTTTGTGAGGAGTGTGAGCGTTGTAAGGAGGGGCTATGTCCGACGCCGAATACTTTAAGCGGTGCGCTCAGGGCGTCATCCGTTACACCTGCTTCAACTGTTGAACCTGGTTTCCATATCGTCGAACAGGGGATGTCCCGGTCTGCGCTCGAATCAATATTGTTTCCACAGCCGACTCCGGCAGTACTGGAAAAATTTCGAAGCCTGAATCCACAGCTCACTCAATACGCCAAGCCTGGTCAATTGATCGTCTTGAGCGATCCGCGCAATACGCAATGCACTCGTGTAGAAGCCCTGTTGATGGAGGCTGCGCAAAAGGTCGACGCGGCGCTTGAGCCGTTGAGTGATGCCGAGGCTGAGTTTATGGCTCGTCACCATGGGGAGATTCAATCCTTTCTTTCGCATGGCTCGACAGGTGTTGGCGTTGGTTCAGCGATGTTCGGTAAGCACTTGGGCAACTTGAAAAAGACCCTTGTAGAGCTTGAAAACCTGCACAAACGCACCTTCGATAAACACGGAAAACTGCAGGGCGCGGATTTCTTTACCGAGCGTAAAAAGTTGATGGGCCGGCTGGATAACAGCCTTGGATCATTGGTGCGTAAAGGCGTGGGTATTCCGGATCATCCAAAACTGAAAAATGCGCTGGGGATATCAAGTCGCAGCCTGGTGCATCATTGGAGCAAGGCGGGTACAGCTGGAGGGATTCCGGGGTACGCGACGCATATTGATGGGGTGAGTAAAGCTGGGAAAGTGATGAWGTTGGGTGGTTGGGTTGGGGTTGGGTTGGGGGCTTCGGCTTCGGGAGTAAAAGTGAGAGAGGTTTGTCGGACTGGGCGTGAGCAAGAGTGCAAGAAAGTCAAAGTCACTGAAAGCGGGAAGCTGGTGGGGGCTGTGGCTGGAAGCACGATTGGTTCGAAGGTGGCTAGCTCTGCTTGTGTGGCAATCTCTTGGACCGGATATGGTGCAATTGCCTGTGCCATTGTTATGGCGGGAGTCGGCGCAGTCGGTGGTGGCCTTATCGGCGAGGAAATTGGTGAAGGAACTGGCGAAAAAATTTACGAGTGGCGCGAGTGATGCTGGATGCAGAAGACATCTATTTCATGTTCGCGATTTTCAATATTGCATCGGGAATCGGAGTGCTTTTTGTTCAGCTATATCTTGTGTTTTTTGAGCTTGAGAATATTTTTGCCGCGTTGCCGAATTCGTATGGCGCTGAACTGCGAAAGCCTTTTTTAAATGGGGGAGTGTTTAGCAAAATATTTGTAGTTGGAAATATAGCCATGATGCTCTGTTTTCATAAGAGGTCGATAAAAGGTGGGGATTTGAGTCAGTACGATTACGACAATTTCCCGTCAAAAATAAAGTTTCAGTTGCAAGCGATGCATCTGGTATCGCTATTCCTC
>NZ_JBFULH010000398.1:0-3795 GCF_056400445.1 Pseudomonas sp. P5_B2
CTTCACGGAACTCGGCGATCTGGTCGAAGGACAGGTAGCGGTAGACATCGGCCGCCATGCTGTCGATCTTGCCAGCGTATTCCATGTACTCCTCGACGGTCGGCAGGCGACCCAGGATGGAAGCAACAGACGCCAGCTCGGCCGAGGCCAGGTAGACGTTCGCGCCGTCACCCAGACGGTTCGGGAAGTTACGGGTCGACGTCGACACCACAGTGGCGTTCGGTTCTACGCGTGCCTGGTTACCCATGCACAGCGAGCAGCCTGGCATTTCCATGCGTGCGCCGGCCTTGCCGTAGATGCCGTAGTAGCCTTCTTCGGTCAGCTGGTGAGCGTCCATCTTGGTCGGCGGCGACAGCCACAGACGGGTTGGCAGCTGACCCTTGACCTGTTCCAGCAACTTGCCGGCAGCGCGGAAGTGACCGATGTTGGTCATGCACGAACCGATGAACACTTCGTCGATCTTCTCGCCAGCAACGCTGGACAGCAGACGGGCGTCGTCCGGATCGTTTGGTGCGCAGAGCACAGGCTCTTTGATGTCGTTCAGGTCGATTTCGATGATTTCAGCGTATTCGGCGTCAGCATCGGCAACCATCAACTCAGGGTTGGCGATCCAGGCTTCCATCGCTTGAGCACGACGTTCCAGGGTACGTGCATCGCCGTAGCCTTCGCCGATCATCCAGCGCAGCAGGGTGATGTTGGAGCTCAGGTACTCGGTGATCGATTCTTTCGACAGCTTGATGGTGCAACCGGCAGCCGAACGTTCAGCCGAGGCGTCGGACAGCTCGAAAGCCTGTTCGATGCTCAGGTTGTCCAGGCCTTCGATTTCCAGAATGCGGCCGGAGAAGGCGTTCTTCTTGCCTTTCTTCTCAACGGTCAGCAGGCCAGCCTGAATCGCGAAGTAAGGAATGGCGTGAACCAGGTCACGCAGGGTGACGCCCGGTTGCATCTTGCCTTTGAAACGCACCAGGATCGATTCCGGCATGTCCAGCGGCATAACGCCGGTGGCTGCAGCAAACGCAACCAGACCGGAACCGGCCGGGAACGAAATGCCCATCGGGAAACGGGTGTGCGAGTCACCACCGGTACCGACGGTGTCCGGCAGCAGCATGCGGTTCAGCCAGCTGTGGATGATGCCGTCGCCCGGACGCAGGGAAACGCCGCCGCGGGTCATGATGAAGTCTGGCAGGGTGTGGTGGGTGGTCACGTCGATCGGCTTAGGGTAAGCCGCGGTGTGGCAGAAGGACTGCATCACCAGATCAGCGGAGAAGCCCAGGCACGCCAGGTCTTTCAGTTCGTCACGGGTCATCGGACCGGTGGTGTCCTGAGAACCGACGGTGGTCATCTTCGGTTCGCAGTAGGTACCAGGACGAACGCCTGCTACGCCGCACGCCTTGCCGACCATTTTTTGCGCCAGGGTGAAGCCCTTGGTGCTTTCGATCGGGGCATCCGGTTTCTTGAACAGATCGAACGCTGGCAGACCCAGTTCGGCGCGAGCCTTGTCGGTCAGGCCGCGGCCGATGATCAGCGGAATACGACCGCCAGCACGGACTTCGTCCAACAGCACAGGGGTCTTCATTTCGAAGGTGGTGATGACTTCGTCGGTACCGTGCTTGCAGACTTTGCCAGCGTGCGGGTACAGGTCGATCACGTCGCCCATGTTCATGTTGCTGACGTCGAATTCGATTGGCAGTGCGCCGGCATCTTCCATGGTGTTGTAGAAGATTGGAGCGATCTTGTTGCCAAAGCAGAAGCCGCCGGCACGCTTGTTCGGCACGTAAGGCACGTCGTCGCCGAAGAACCACAGCACCGAGTTGGTGGCGGATTTACGCGACGAACCGGTACCGACCACGTCRCCGACRTARGCGATCGGGAAGCCGGCGTTGCGCATTTCTTCGATCTGCTTCATCGGACCGGTGACGCCTTGTTCGTCCGGCACGATGCCGTCGCGAGCCATTTTCAGCATGGCCAGGGCGTGCAGCGGGATGTCCGGGCGGGACCAGGCGTCCGGGGCAGGGGACAGGTCGTCGGTGTTGGTTTCGCCGGTGACCTTGAACACGCGCAGGCTGATCTTGTCGGCCAGTACCGGGCGGTTTTTGAACCACTCGCCGTCAGCCCAGGATTGCAGCACGCCTTTGGCGTGAACGTTACCGTTYTTRGCGCGYTCAGCGACGTCGTGGAACGCATCGAACATCAGCAGGGTGTGCTTGAGTTCTTCGGCAGCGACCGGGGCCAGTTCGGCGTCGTCCAGCAGGTTGACCAGCGTGACGATGTTGTAGCCGCCCTGCATGGTGCCGAGCAGTTCAACYGCGCGYTTCTTGTCGATCAGAGGGGATTGGGCTTCGCCTTTGGCGAGGGCGGACAGGAAGCCGGCCTTTACATAGGCGGCTTCGTCCACTCCAGGTGG
This sequence comes from Pseudomonas sp. P5_B2, assembly GCF_056400445.1. NCBI lineage: Bacteria > Pseudomonadati > Pseudomonadota > Gammaproteobacteria > Pseudomonadales > Pseudomonadaceae > Pseudomonas > Pseudomonas sp. P5_B2. The sequence goes on from NZ_JBFULH010000398.1 coordinate 2,405, forward strand.
AACGCGATGGGTGATCAGGTCAACGAGGAAAGCTTCTTCGCCAGCCGGAGGACTCTTCAGCAGCTCGACCAGGCCAGCCGTTTGTTCGGCATTAAGCGCCAAGGGTGGAAGCCCTTGCTCGGCACGTGCTTGTAATTGTTGTACGTAGGTCTCGAGCACTGGGCTTCTCCTGTCTTACCGCGTGTTGTTGAGTGAACGAAGAAGGCGCAAAGCAGCCGGTATTGGTTCACTGAATAAAGGTAGGAACAGTTGTTCGGCGATCGAGGGTGACCACCCAAAACCACCCGATCAACTGTTCCTACAAAAGGTGTTCTGTCCCGAAACCGGAAGGCACAGACTGGTATCTGTCCCAATCGGAGATTTTCGCCAACGACACTCATTGTCGACACTATCTCGTGAACGAGCCGAAATATAATGATTTGTTGGAGGGTAATCAACAGGATTGTCGACACATTTTGGGCATCACCCAAAAAGGTACGCCGCAAATGACGGTTTGCATGGTTGAAAATTTGATTGAATGCAGTAGGTGTCGACAATAAGAAGTGTCTGTTGCAGGCGTGCCAGAGCCCTCAGCCGACCGGCTCGATCGTACAGTTCATTTCCCCAGCGCCTGGTTTCTGGAAAAACACCCCATTTACGTTTTGTCGGAAGCTGTAGTTCCCTTTGTAATCCTTGCCGATGTAGCGGGTTCCTGAATCACTTGGCATCTGGTTCAAGGTGATCGAGGCGTTCGCCCATTTCAGGTACACGACACCCGGCTGCGTGTTAAAGAAAGTGGCGGCAATCGACTCGTTGAGTCCGGTACAACGAAATGTCAGGGGGCCATCGGTCAGTCTGTCGGGATCCTTGGTTCTCACAATGGCCGAGCCTTGGCGTAGCTGGTGCGCGCGCTCGGCATAACTTCGGATAGTGCAGGCCTTGGGCTCCGGCGCGGTGCCACACTGGTTGCGGCTATCAATCCAGAAATGCTGGTCGATCATGACTTTTTCGGGCGGCGGTATGGAATGTTCATCGGTAAGCGCCAGGCGATAGAGACGCAACAGTTCAATATCCATCTGCGCCAGTTGTGGATCGCGGCAGATGAGTTTTTCTACGCGTGCGCTAGCGTTGCCGCAGTCGAAGCTGGTTTTGTAGATTCGAGCAGGTTTGGCAGGCTTTGAATGCTTGGCAGCATTGGCAAAGGGGATTGTCGCCGCGCATACGCTGACGAGAAGGCAGGTGAAAAGGGCCGTGACCGTTTTCATGTTTGACGTCACCCGAATTGTGACAAATTTCTAAAAAAGACAAAAAAACCTTAAAAAACAAATTGTTATGGTGTTTCGTAGCTAGCAAAGGATAAAAAACCTTCAGGAATTTGGCTTTCTATCGTTTCAAGCAGCCCGCACCTGTAC
>NZ_JBFULH010000399.1:0-4577 GCF_056400445.1 Pseudomonas sp. P5_B2
GGTCAAGGTCGGCCCGAGCATGGACCCTGAGGACCTGATTCGTCTGATCGACGTGCTGAATCCGGACAACGATCCAGGTCGCTTGAACCTGATCGCACGGATGGGCGCCAACAAGGTCGGCGATCACCTGCCGGCATTGATTCGCGCCGTGCAGCGCGAAGGCAAGCAGGTGCTCTGGAGCTCCGACCCGATGCACGGCAACACCATCAAGGCCAGCAGCGGCTACAAGACCCGTGACTTCGCGCAGATCCTTGGTGAGGTGAAGCAGTTCTTCCAGGTTCATCAAGCGGAAGGCAGTTATGCCGGCGGCATCCATATCGAGATGACCGGGCAGAACGTGACCGAATGCATTGGCGGGRCACGGCCGATTACTGAGGATGGGTTGTCGGACCGGTATCACACCCATTGCGATCCGCGGATGAATGCAGATCAGTCGCTGGAATTGGCATTTTTGATTGCCGAGACTTTGAAGCAAGTTCGACGCTAGACCGCGTCGCCCCCATCGCGAGCAAGCTCGCTCTCACAGGATTGCGCTGAACCTGTGGGAGTGAGCCTGCTCGCGATGAGGCCAGCCTAATCACCGCAAATTCCAGCCAATGCCACTCTTAATCTGCTGGCACTCACCCGCTGACAATTCAACTGCACCCGCTCCAACCCCAACCAATTCGCCATCCGCCGCAAATTGAGCGCCAGCGCCAACATCCCTTCGTCATCCAGTCCCGGCTCTTCCTCGTGTACCGCGTGCACCGCCAATCGCCCCAACGCCCGCTCCGCCCGCAGATCCACCCGCGCGGCAATTCGTTCGTTGTGCAAGAACGGCAACACGTAATACCCGTAAACACGCTTGTCCTGCGGTGTGTAAATCTCCAGCCGATAGCGAAAATCGAACAACTTCTCGGTACGACTGCGCTCCCAGATCAATGAATCAAACGGTGAAAGTAACGCACTGGCTTGGACCTTGCGCGGCACTTTCGGCTCGGGCAGGCAATAAGCCGGTTGCCGCCAACCTTGTACTTCGCAAGTCAGCAGCTCCCCTGCCTCGACCAGTTCCGCCAGGCGCGGACGACTGTCTGCCGGGTTCAAGCGAAAATAGTCCCGCAGATCCTTTTCCGTGCCGACACCCAACGCCGTTGCCGCGTGCAATAACAGTCCACGCTGAGCCTCGGCTTCACTGAGCAAGGGCTGCTGCAAGACGGTCGAAGGAATCACCCGCTCCGGCAAATCATAAAGACGTTCGAAACCACGGCGCCCCGCCACCGTTACTTCACCGGCGGCAAACAACCATTCCAATGCATGCTTTTCCGCACTCCAGTCCCACCATGGCCCGGCCCGCTCCTGACGGGTCGACAGGCTGGCGGCACCCAGTGCACCGAGCTCTTCGACCGATGCCAGTACCCGGCGAATCGTGTCCTGCTGTTCGCGTCCAAAACGCGCCAATTGCTGATAGATGTCTTCACCGCAGCTCGCGCGCTGCATGCGCCAGCGCATCAGGGGATATATCGACAACGGCAGCAACGAGGCTTCATGCCCCCAATATTCAAACAGCGTACGACGTCGGCCCTGACTCCAGGCAGCCTGGTCGAGCAAATCGGATGAGTAGTTACCGAGACGGGAAAACAAGGGAAGGTAGTGCGAACGCACCAGCGCATTGACTGAGTCGATCTGCAGAATGCCCAGCCGTTCGATCAGTCGGTTGAGTTGCAGCGCTTTGATCGCGGCTGGCGACTGGCGCCCGTTGAACCCTTGGGCAGCCAGTGCCAGACGTCGAGCCTGTTTGTTGGAAAAGGACAGCGTCGCGGGCATGAATACCTCCGTGTCTGCTCGCAACCTACCTCACCAGAGAGGGGTTTGTGTAGCAATGACCTCATCATTTATGCATCGGATCATCCCAAAACGGTCTGACCGATTCATGTTCAACATCGGCGCGACTCATGCCGATGTCCTTCAGTGCTTCATCGCTCAAACTCGCCAGCAGCTCGCGTTCGCGATGAAGTTCGTACCAACGACTAAACTTGTGCAGCAGATCAGATACCACGTGGGTCGAAAATTTGTGTTCCGTTACGTGCTCTTGATGACCTTTCATCTTGTTGTCCTCCGTTGGGGATGGCCCAAGTCTCGCCCCAGGGATAAGATCAATCCAACGAATGTTTCTGATGGAAACCATCTCGGAGATTGATGGATGTCAGCTTTTCCCAGTATCGATACGGATGTGCTGCGTACCTTTGTCGCCATCGCCGACCAAGGTGGTTTTACCCGTGCCGGTGAATTGGTCAATCGCACGCAATCGGCAGTGAGCATGCAAATGAAACGTCTGGAAGAAGACGTGTTGCAGCGCCAGTTGTTCGAACGCGATGGGCGACAGGTCAAGCTGACCGCCGAAGGCCAGGTTTTGCTGGGGTATGCACGGCGCATCCTCAAACTCCACAGCGAAGTCTTCAATACGCTGCGTGAGCCGCACATGGTCGGCACCGTGCGCATCGGTACGCCGGACGATTATGTGATGCGCTTTTTGCCGGGGATTTTGTCGCGCTTCGCCAAGAGCTATCCGCTGATCCAGATCGAGGTTCACTGCGAATCATCAAAACAATTGCTGCTACGTCAGGATCTGGACCTGTCCATTGTGACCCGCGAGCCCGGCACCGAGATTGGCCAGTTGCTGCGCAAGGAACGTTTCGTCTGGGCCGAGGCGCAATGCTTCAGCGCCCATGAGCAGACGCCGCTGCCCTTGGCGATGTTCAACAGTGATTGTTTCTGCCGGCTGTGGGCGTGTAATGCGCTGGACGCGATGGGCCGCGACTACCGCATTGCCTACAACAGTTCGAGCCTGTCGGCCTTGATGGCCGTGGTCAGCGCTGGTCTGGCGGTCACTGCACAACTGGAAAGCCTGATCACCCCGGACATGCGCATCCTCGGTGAGGCCGAAGACCTGCCGCAGTTGCCGGAAGCCTGCATCATGCTCGTGCGTAACCTGCACAACCCGTCGCCGATCACCGAGTGCCTGGCCGAGCACATCGTCGAAGGCTTCAAACTTTAAACGCGAGCATCACCGCGCAACACACCAGAAAACGGCAGAACATCCCGCGCAGTCGCGCGTTGCTGGAATACCTCAATACACGCATCGGTCCCCTGCCAACATGGGATCTGGTGCCCCCCCCTGGATAGTCACTCGCCCAGAATTATCTGGCGCATTAAAGATTCGCCCGCTAGATTCTGAGGATTACCGATCAAGGCTTTTGAAATGACCATCGAACGCGACACCGTGGATAACTGCGAACACCTGCTGCTGGATAATCAAGCCTGTTTCGCCCTGCACTCCACTTCTCTGCTGATGACCAAGGTCTATAAACCGCTGTTACAAGCGCTGGGCCTGACCTATCCGCAATACCTGGCGATGATGGTGCTGTGGGAGCGCGATGGTCTGACCGTCGGTGAAATCAGTACACGACTGCTGACCGATCCCGGCTCACTGACCCCGCTGCTCAAGCGTCTGGAAGTCGAAGGCCTGCTCAGCCGCACCCGCAGCCGCGAGGATGAACGGGTGGTAATCGTCGAACTCACCGAACAGGGCCGCGCCTTGCGGGACAAGGCACGGAGCATTCCGCAGTGCATCCTCGGCGCCAGCGGGATGACGGTGGAAAGGCTGAAAAATTTGCAGGCGGAGCTGCAAATACTGCGCAGCAATCTGCAGGACAGCCTCTGACCCTCCTGCCGACACAAAACCCCTGCAGGAGCCGAGCTTGCTCGCGATAGCGATTTTTAATCCGACATCATTGTTGTCTGATCCACCGCCAGCTCTAGCTCAGCCCTTCACAACACCCAACAGAATCCACGGCAAAACTTTTTCAGGAATTTATCTTGCGCGCAATATACTTGCGCGATACATTCATCTCGCACTTACTTAGCGCGCAAATATTTAGCGCAAAAAACCCAAACCGAATGAGGCTCACACCATGCAAACTCTCTACACCGCAATCGCAACGTCTACCGGTGGCCGTGATGGTCGTGCTGTTTCCAATGACAACATCCTCGACGTAAAACTCGCCACCCCGAAAGAACTCGGTGGTGCGGGCGGCGCGGCGACCAACCCTGAGCAACTGTTCGCAGCCGGTTACTCCGCCTGCTTCATCGGCGCCCTGAAATTCGTCGCCAGCCAGACCAAGCGCAGCATTCCCAACGATGCCTCGATCACCGCCCACGTCGGCATCGGCCAAATCCCTGGCGGTTTCGGCCTGGACATAGACCTGCACATCAGCCTGCCGGGTCTTGAACAAGCCGATGCGCAAACCCTGGTCGACGCAGCCCACCAAGTCTGCCCGTACTCCAACGCCACCCGTGGCAACGTCGATGTGCGCCTGCACGTTACCGTCTAACCGCTGATCCCAAGGCCCGAACAGGAAACGAACATGAACACTTTCAGCAAAGTCTTGACCGGTACCCTTCTCGCCCTGTCCATCGGCAATGCGTTTGCAGGGAACGGCGTTGAACACAACACCCAGGCATTCCTCGACGTATTGAACGCCGGCACCGGCAAGCCGTTGGAACAGCTTTCCCCCAAAGACGCCCGCGCCGTATTGGTG
>NZ_JBFULH010000400.1:0-4850 GCF_056400445.1 Pseudomonas sp. P5_B2
CCCAAAAGCACCAGAAGCGCCCGAGGGTCATCCGCATAAAGCCACCAGACCAACGCCGGCAGCACTCCCAGGGTAAGAACGCCAAGGGCGTCCTTCAATCCGCGCCGCAGAAGCACAAGGCATCCAGCGGCAGCACCCAACCAATACAACAACGGCAATGTTACGCATCCAGCCACTACGAGAGTGGCCTGCATACGGCCGCGCATGATGAACTCAGCTATGGCACGCATGCATTCAATCCTTTGCTACGAGTCGACTGCCCGGTCTCAGCGGCCGTGGCTGTCGGTGTAGGCCAGCAGGGCCAGGAAGCGGGCGCGCTTGATAGCGGTGGCCAGCTGACGCTGATAACGTGCTTTGGTACCGGTGATGCGGCTTGGAACGATTTTGCCGGTCTCGGATACATAAGCTTTCAGAGTGTTGAGATCTTTGTAATCGATCTCTTTCACGTCTTCAGCGGTGAAGCGGCAGAATTTACGACGACGGAAGAAACGTGCCATGTAATAGGCTCCTCAAAAGGTCCGTGGATTACTCGTCAGCGTTATCGCTGTTGTCGCTGTCATCACTATCAGCGCTTTCAGCGCCTTCGTGCTCAGGACGGTCGCGACGCTCACGGCGCTCACTGCGGTTTTCTTCAGCCTTGAGCATCTCGGATTGGCCGGTAACGGCTTCTTCGCGACGGATGACCAGGTTACGGATCACTGCATCGTTGTAGCGGAAGTTGTCTTCCAGCTCGGCCAGGGCCTTGCCAGTGCATTCAACGTTCAGCATCACGTAGTGAGCCTTGTGAACATTGTTGATTGCGTAGGCCAGTTGACGACGGCCCCAATCTTCCAGACGGTGGATTTTGCCGCCGTCTTCTTCGATCAGCTTGGTGTAACGCTCTACCATGCCGCCGACTTGCTCGCTTTGATCCGGGTGGACCAAAAAGATGATTTCGTAATGACGCATGAATGCTCCTTACGGGTTGTAGCCTGCCGCTCAAAAGCGGTCAGACAAGGAGTGAATGACACTTATGGACTTGCTTGCGATAGACACATTCGTGCCTGCCGTCACAGCAAGGGGCGCAATTGTAGAGAAGGGACAGGAGAGGTGCAAGGCAATTGGTGATTATTTGAACAGTTCGTTCGCACCACCGTTCTTTGGCATAGCCGAGAACCAATGTGGGAGCGGGCTTGCTCGCGAAAGCGGTATCACATCCAACATTTCTGCTGAATGACACACCGCTTTCGCGAGCAAGCCCGCTCCCAATCGGCAAGTGCACCAGGTAGTCGCACAGATCGCGGGTCAGGCGACGCATGCCGCTGCCTTCTGCACCCATGATCAGGATGGTCGGGCCGGTCATGTCTTGTTGATACAGACTCTGCTCAGCTTCGCCCGCTGTGCCGACAACCCACAAGCCGCGCTGCTTGAGTTTCTCAAGAGTACGCGCCAGGTTGGTCACGGCGACCAACGGAATCACTTCCGCGGCGCCACAAGCCACTTTACGGACCGTCGGGGTCAGCGTGGCTGACTTGTCCTTGGGCACGATCACCGCCAATGCACCGGCCGCATCAGCCGAGCGCAGGCAAGCGCCGAGGTTGTGCGGATCGGTCACGCCGTCGAGCACCAGCAACAACGGTGCGCCTTCGCTGCGATCGAGCAGCTCGTCGAGCATCGCCTCACCCCAGACCTGGCTCGGACTGACATCCGCCACCACGCCCTGGTGCACGCCATCAACCCAGGCGTCGAGTTCACGACGCTCAGCGTTGCCAACGGGCACGCGATTTTCACTCGCTAGCGCGATCAGCGCCTGTACACGCGGCTCGCTGCGGCCTTCAGCCAACCAGATCTGCTTGACGCGTTTCGGGTGGTGACGCAGCAATGCTTCTACCGCATGCACGCCGTAGATTTTTTCCAACTGACTCATGGCTTGGCCTTTGGTTTACGCGCCCCGCCGCTTCTGCCGGCTGGAGCAGCACCCGCTTTTGGCGGGCCTTTACGATGTTTGCTCGGTTTGGCTGGCTTGCCGCCGGGAGCCTTGTCAGGCGCCGACCGCCCGGTCTTTCCCCCAGACGCCGCTTTACCGCCGCTTTTCGCTTCAGACAGCAACGCCTGCTTCAATTCACGACTTTTACGCAGTTCGGCGTTTTTCGCCGCGGCATCGCTTGGGCGATAGGCTTCGACAGCTTTTTCCTTGGCAGGACGACGACCGGTTTTTGCCGGCGCCGGTTCTGCGGCGGTTTTAGCGGCCGGAGCAGTTGTTTCAGCCCCACGCTTCTTGCGGCCAATCGGCGCGCTGATGGTTTTTTCAGCCATCTCGAAGTCAATCTTGCGCTCGTCTAGATCAACGCGYATAACGCGCACTTCAACGGTATCGCCCAGACGGAAGCTGCGACCGGTACGTTCACCGGCGAGGCGGTGATGCACAGGATCGAAGTGGTAGTAATCGCCCGGCAGCGCGGTGACGTGCACCAGGCCTTCGACGTAGATATCGGTCAGCTCGACGAACAGGCCAAAACCGGTCACGGCGGTGATCACACCCGGGAACGATTCGCCCACGCGGTCTTTCATGAACTCGCACTTGAGCCAGTTCACAACGTCACGAGTGGCTTCATCGGCACGGCGCTCGCTCATCGAGCACTGCTCGCCGAGTTGCTCCAGCGCCGCTTCGTCGTACGGATAGATACGCGCTTTCGGAATGGTCATCGCGCCGGCACGGCGAACGTGCGGCGTGTTCTGCTTGGAATGGATAACGCTGCGAATCGCCCGGTGCGTGAGCAAGTCCGGGTAGCGGCGGATCGGCGAGGTGAAGTGGGTATACGCTTCGTAATTCAGACCGAAGTGGCCCTGGTTATCAGCGCTATACACCGCCTGGCTCAACGAACGCAGCATGACGGTCTGGATCAGATGGAAATCCGGACGATCCTTGATGCTTGCCAGCAATGCCTGGTAGTCCTTCGGCGACGGGCCATCCTTGCCTTTGTGCAGGGACAGACCAAGCTCGCCCAGGAAGGCGCGCAGTTTTTCCAGACGCTCCGGTGGCGGACCATCGTGGACGCGGTACAGCGCCGGGATTTCGTGCTTTTTCAGGAATTCGGCAGTGGCCACGTTGGCCGCCAGCATGCATTCCTCGATCAGCTTGTGCGCATCGTTACGAACGGTCGGACGGATTTCGGCAATCTTGCGCTCGGTCCCGAAGATGATCCGGGTTTCCTGCGTTTCGAAGTCGATCGCGCCACGCACGTGACGAGCGGCCAGCAGCACCTTGTACAGTGCATAAAGCTGCTTGAGGTGCGGCAGAACGTCGTTGTACTCGCCGCGCAGCTGACGCGCTTCGGTGAGTTTCGGCGTTTCCAGCATCGCGCTGACTTTGTTGTAGGTCAGGCGGGCATGGGAGTGAATCACCGCTTCGTAGAAGCAGTAGTCGGTCATTTCGCCGGACTTGGAGATGGTCATCTCGCAAACCATGGCCAGACGGTCGACGTGCGGGTTCAGCGAGCACAGGCCGTTGGACAACTGCTCAGGCAACATCGGTACGACGCGCTCGGGGAAGTACACCGAGTTACCGCGAACCTGGGATTCGTTGTCCAGGGCCGAACCGATTTTCACGTAGCTGGAAACGTCAGCAATCGCCACGTACAACTTCCAGCCGCCGGAGAACAGGCGCAGCTTGCCCGGCTTGGATTCACAGTAAACCGCGTCATCGAAGTCGCGCGCATCTTCACCGTCGATGGTCACAAAGGGCAGATGACGCAGGTCGATGCGCTTCTCTTTGTCCTTCTCTTCGACTTCCGGCTTGAGCTTGGCAGCTTCTTTCAAGACAGCTTCAGGCCAGACGTGAGGAATATCGTAGGTGCGCAGGGCGACATCGATTTCCATGCCCGGCGCCATGTAATTACCCACAACTTCGACCACGTCGCCTTGCGGCTGGAAGCGTGGTGTCGGCCAGTGAGTGATCTTCACTTCAACGAATTGACCGACGTGGGCGTTGGCATTGCGGCCCGGGGTGACCAGCACTTCTTGCTGGATCTTCGGGTTATCCGCAACAACGAAGCCGATGCCGCCTTCTTCGAAGTAGCGACCGACGATGGTCTCGTGAGCACGGGAGACCACTTCGACGATCATGCCTTCACGGCGACCGCGACGGTCGAGGCCGGAAACACGGGCCAGGGCACGGTCGCCGTCGAATACCAGGCGCATTTGCGCCGGGCTCATGAACAGGTCGTCACTGCCGTCGTCCGGGACCAGGAAGCCGAAGCCGTCACGGTGACCGCTGATGCGGCCCAGGATCAGGTCGAGCTTGTCCACCGGCGCATAAGTGCCGCGACGGGTATAGATGAGTTGCGCATCGCGCTCCATGGCGCGCAAGCGGCGACGCAGGGCTTCGATCTGGTCTTCGGTGGTCAGACCAAACTCTTCGACCAGTTGCTCGCGGTTAGCAGGCGAACCTCGATCAGCAAGGTGCTGAAGGATCAGTTCGCGGCTAGGAATAGGGTTTTCATATTTTTCCGCTTCACGAGCGGCCTCGGGATCGAGGGACTGCCAATCGGCCATTAGAGAGTTTTCACCTTGTCTATATGCGGGTTAGTTTGGCATAGGCGTAATGAAACGGGAAATTTCAAGCTATGACAGCCCTTCTAAAGCTCCTTTATCGACATCGTGACGCTGATTTAATTACCATTGGCGAAATTTCCCAGGTTTTTTTGATGTCGGGGGTTTACAGTTAAAAAGACGCTCCGTATAGTGCGCGCCATCGACGACGCAGACGCGCTGCCGATACTGCCCAGATGGTGAAATTGGTAGACACGCCAGCTTCAGGTGCTGGTGACCGCAAGGTCGTGGAAGTTCGAGTCTTCTTCTGGGCACCAATT
>NZ_JBFULH010000401.1:0-3780 GCF_056400445.1 Pseudomonas sp. P5_B2
TGCCCCATGAATGCTCCCAACCACGCTCGCGCAGGACGCGCTGCCCCATTCCCACCGCGTCTGCGTCGACGACCTCATAGGCGCTATGGCTGTAGGTCGCCATGAATCCCTGCGCTATCGCGAGCGTATGGTGCGCTGCGGGAATTTCACCGAGGTCAAGGCGCATGAAGGCGACGATAGGTGTACCGTCAGGGAGTACTTGCACATCGCTGGGAATAAACCCGAAATGTTGCGTATACCAGGCACAGGTCGCCTGGTAGTCGGCCACTTCAATCACGATATGGCCAAGCCTGAGCACTTCAGGGGGAGCAATCGGCGGACGCTGCGTGACGTTGACTCGCGGTTGCTCCTGCGCCAGATTCCAAGGAAGAGGCGCTCTATGTTCAAGCGTTTCACCTGGAGTCTGGTCGCAAACGGCTTCCACAATGAAACCGGAAGGATCGGTCAATCTGACGTAATACCCTTTGCCAGGATGTTCCGGTTTCTCTACCGATGACGCCCCAGGGATTCGAGCGAGTTTTACCAAATCCTCTAAAGACTGCACTGCAAGTCCGAATCCGATAAACCGGGCAGTTTCGGCACGCTGGACGCGGTAACAATATGAAGTGGCGTCGGTGGCCCGCAGATAGAGCGTATCGGCATCCTGCCGACTTACCGTCAAACCGAAGTCGGTCAGGAAACGCGCCGCCTCATTCAAGTCCGGTCTTTGAAAGATCAGGTGCGTCAGATCCTGGGCCTTCACCGTCGGCTGTGGATGCCGGGCGGGCTGTTCTGTCGTCAACCGGTGCAATTCAATTCTGTTGTTCATTGTTGTTTTCCGGTTTTTTGGGCAAAGCTGTCCCTAACCCCTGAAAAACCAGAGGCGTGAAGTTAGATCAGTTACGGGTTCAGTCGAGTGGCGGAAGTGTCGGCAACTCTAGGGTCGCCAGCGCACGTGCCTCCTCTGGTGGTACACCCAAGGCTCGCAGCACCAGCTCGGCGGTATCAGAACCCGATTCGCGCCAGGTTCTGTGACCTTCCAGTACGAGGAAAATCGAGCCAAGAACGCTACTCGATATCAGCGTCAGCACGGAGAGCAATTGCTCCTGCTGAAACCTGTACCGACCACCCGCGAGCCCGCTCAGAAGATCTGTGGTCGCCTGGCTGCTGAACATTTCGCGCAACGCCGAATTGCTCATGGCGAACTTGTGTATGAACGCCCCCCATTGGGAGTCTTCGTGAGCTCGACGAATGAACAGACGAATGCCATTGGCCAGGCGTTGAGCGGGATCGGACAGTGAATCGAAGCTCTTGTTGACGCGCTCATGCATCTCCTTCGCAAGCTGGCTGGCGACCGCCTCGAACAGGCTTTCCATGCTGTCGATGTTGCTATAGACCGTACCGCGTGCCACCCCGGCCTCTTGTGCGAGGTCGAGAATGTTCACTTGTGAGGTGCCTCTTTCAGCGAACAGGCGAAAGGCGGCTTGATGAATGCGGCGCTGTGTTGGATTCAGGGATTCCACGGTTCTCTCTCCAGGATTACCTCATGGATCGATTGAACACCCGTGTTCAGTCACCGTCAACAAAGTTTTTAAAATAAATGACGAAATACTCAGCTCTTGACCAAAAAATAGAGGTTTTATATTATTTTTTGGCCATATTAAGCATAAAAAATGAACATACATGTTCATTTTATGGCTCGCACGTCAATCGAGGGTGACATCAGATCAGGCGGGTAGCGGCTTTCCGGCGATTTTCCTGGCTTTGGCAGGCGTAACGCCAAGAGCCAGGAGCACCATTTCCGCGACCCGCAAATCGTGCTCCGCCCCCGCACGACCCTCGACAACCGAACGCATTGCTCCGGTTGTGCACGACAGAACGATGTCCAGGGCAACCCCTTCGTCCACATAAGCAAAAGTGCCTGCACGCAGCCCCTCGCGCAGATCACCCAGTACATGGGCAGCCAAACGCGAGCGCATTGCCTGGTCGAAATGGATGATGCGCAGCAGCGCGTTCGCCCATTGGTGATCGGTGGCGGCTCGACAAACAAACATACGTACGCCGATCGAAAGTCGCTGCGCACCGCACTGCACGTCTGAGTTCAAATCGGAAATGGAGTCAGAGAACTCAGCGGCCATGGCAATTCCCACCGCTTCGAGTACTTCGTCGCGAGTGCGAAAATAGTTGTAGATGGTGCCGTTGGATACCGCGGCCTCCGCGGCGACTTCAAGCAGTGCGATCTCCCCCACCTCCTTGCGCGCGATCAGACGCAATGCCGCGTCCATCAAGCCGCGACGGGTGCGCTCACGCTTCTTGTGGCCTCTCGTGAGAGGTTGTGGTTCAGAAGCTTCTAAAGGAGGAATGGGAGAATCCATGATCAAGCTCGTAATCGAGGGGGCTCGTTGATGGTAACGGAAACGCTGTCAGGAGTGGCGTCTTTGCCACCCAGCAAGCCCCTGCAGTCTCGAAGGAGGCTGCCTGCCTCTGAGCCGGGTGCGTGATGCATGATGATACGGTCGGGGCGAACGGCGACGAGCGTTCCTTTAGCGGCCAGCGGCAGGATGTCATGGTTCATGTCTTCGATGTAGTCACAGCTGCCGCCGGAGCGTTGGCCGCGTGTTCTGACCTCCAGGAAGTGACCGCCCATTTTTTCCCAGGAAACGATCTGGTCAGTGGTAAGCAACGACAACGGGTCAACACCGAATCCAACCAGGGTCAGGTTGTCTCCAAGCGTATCGTCGCTCAGCTTGATCTGCTTTTGCATGGTGCGAACCCAGGCTTGGGGAAACAGGCTGCCACGCACCAGTTTGTCACCCCGACGATGCTGCACGAACAGGCCGTGTTTGAAGGTGTTCTTCGGCTTGATGTCCAGCTGTTCGAAGTACCGCCTGGTCGCGGGAGTCAACGCCAGCATGCGCATCAGGCCGTGGATAAAGAAAGCGGCGGTCTTGTTCTTGGGCATCACCATTCGGCCCATGAGTTTCGCCAGGTTGATCATTGCCTGGGCGTGGGGACGGCGCTCTGCGTCATAGGTATCAAGTATTGCAGGCGCGGCATGGCCACGAAGGACCCACGCCAGTTTCCACGCAAGGTTGGCCCCGTCTCGAAGTCCCGCTACGAGACCTTGCCCTACAAAAGGGGGAGTGATGTGTGCTGCATCGCCGGCGAGAAAAACGCGCCCCTTGCTGAATCTGTTGCAGCAGCGCGCGTGGAATCGATACACCGCCTTGCGTTCGAGCTGCAACTCCTGCGGGTTGATCCATGGCGCGATGAGCCGGGCGATGCTTTCCGGAGTTTCCAGTTCTTCACGGGATTCACCGGGTTGCAGCATGAACTCCCAACGCTCCCTTCCGCCGGGTGCGGGCATGTGCGGCGTTGGTCGCTGCGGATTACAGATAAACTCAATGTGATCAATCGCTGACTTATGCCGGTTCATGACATCGACAATCAGCCAATCCTCCGCATAGGTCTGCCCTTCGAACTCCTGGCCAATAAGTGCTCTGACCCTGGAGCTTGCGCCATCCGCACCGACCAGGTACTGGGCGCGGACAGAATGCGTTTGCCCATTCTGATCCCGTACGGAAGCGACGACGCAATCCGACTCTTCGACCAGACTTTCAAGCTCGAAACCACCAAGACTGGTCACTGACTTCAGTCGAGAGACTTGGCTGCGCACCGCGTGTTCGAGGTCGGGTTGATAGAACGTCACAAGTTTCGGATGGCCGTCGATGCACCCCTCAGTGTTGGCTCGACCAAATTGCCCGAGCACTGGGGAGTGCATCCTCACTTCAGGAATAACGA
>NZ_JBFULH010000402.1:0-3775 GCF_056400445.1 Pseudomonas sp. P5_B2
CCTCATTCTTGAAGCAATGCGTCCCCGTCGGATCGAGTTTGGTCAGGTGCCGCTCCGGCAAACCGTGGAAGCTCAGTAACAAGTGATCGTAATCCTGCTGCAAATAGGGCTTCGCGCTGGCCACCAGCGCATCGAGGTATTCCGGCTGATCGTAAAATGGCTGGAGAATCGACAGTTGCAGTTCGAGTCCTTTCTCGCGCAGCACGCGCTTGGCTTCTTCGATCACTGTCGTGGTAGTGCTGTCGGCGAACTGTGGATACAGCGGCGCAAGGGTGATTCTTTTGTGGCCCTGAGCGGCCAGCTGCACCAGCTTCGTTTCAATCGACGGTTCGCCGTAGCGCATCGCCAACTCCACCGGACCGTGGGTCCACTGCGCCGTCATGGCCTGTTGCAGGCGACGGCTGAGCACAACCAGGGGCGAGCCCTCCTCCCACCAGATCGACGCGTAGGCGTGGGCTGACTGCTCCGGGCGTTTGATCAGGATCAGCGACACCAGCAAGCGTCGCACTGGCCATGGCAAGTCGATCACATACGGGTCCATCAGAAATTGATTGAGGTAGCTGCGCACATCCGCCACCGACGTGGAGGCAGGTGAACCCAGGTTAACCAGAAGCAATGCGTGATCGGTCATGCAACGTCCTATGTCAGAGGCGGCTGGACAGATCGTCCAGGGCCGCGTGCAAATTAGTGAACTGGAATGTAAAACCCGCTTCCAGCAAGCGAACCGGCAGGGCCTTCTGACCACCCAACAGCAACAATGACAACTCACCCAGCGCTACTTTCAAGGCCAAGGCCGGCATCGGCATGAACGTCGGGCGGTGCAGCACGCTGCCTAGTGTCTTGGCAAACTCGCGATTACGCACCGGTTTGGGTGCGCACGCATTATAAGGACCGCTGGCGTCTTTCTGATGCAGAAGAAAATCAATCAAGGCGATTTGATCGTTGATATGGATCCATGGCATCCACTGCCGACCATTGCCTATCGGCCCGCCCAACCCCAGTTTAAATGGCAGCAAAAGCCGCGACAAAAAACCGCCCTCGGCCGACAACACCAACCCGGAACGAACGAGCACAACCCGAACGCCCAAAGCCTCGGCACGCTGGGCGGTTTCTTCCCAGGCGATGCACAACTGGCTGGCGAAATCATCGATGACAGGGGGTGAAGCCTCGGTCAACTCACGCTCTCCCCCATCGCCATACCAGCCCACCGCCGAACCGGAAATCAACAGGGAAGGTTTTTGCTCACGTTTTTCGAGCCAAGCCAGCAACGTTTCTGTCAGGGTGATGCGGCTGCTCCAGAGCAACGCCTTGCGCTTGTGAGTCCAGGGCCGGTCGGCAATCGGCGCGCCTGCCAGATTGATAATGGCGTCCAGCGGGGACTGATCGATGTCCTCCAACCGGGTAATACCACGCACTTGCGTGCCGCAGGTTTTCGCGACTTTTTCAGGCTTGCGACTCCAGACCGTCAGACGATGTCCCTGACTCAACCAGTGCTGGCAGAGTTGACGTCCTATCAAACCAGTACCGCCTGTCAGCAATATGTGCATGACTTCTTCCTCGCGTGGCGTTTAACCCTGATCACTAGTCTATTTTTATAAGCAGGGATCTTTGGTATCGGGCAGGCTCTGTGTTTAACAATAGGCCAAGCTGTCAGATCGAGAACGCTAAAAGTTATACCAAAAAACAATATTGTACAGGGTGAACCTACGGCGTAGTCTGTACAGAAAGGTAAACGAGGCCCCTATGACTGTACCTATCGCAATCATCGGCACCGGCATCGCCGGGCTCTCAGCCGCTCAAGCCCTGACTGATAAAGGGCATGTCGTCCAGCTTTTCGATAAAAGCCGCGGCAGTGGCGGACGCATGTCGAGCAAGCGCAGCGATGCGGGTGCTCTGGACATGGGCGCGCAATATTTTACTGC
This sequence comes from Pseudomonas sp. P5_B2, assembly GCF_056400445.1. Taxonomy (NCBI): domain Bacteria; kingdom Pseudomonadati; phylum Pseudomonadota; class Gammaproteobacteria; order Pseudomonadales; family Pseudomonadaceae; genus Pseudomonas; species Pseudomonas sp. P5_B2. The sequence continues at coordinate 1,923 of NZ_JBFULH010000402.1, forward strand.
CCGCGACCGCCGCTTCGTCACCGAAGTCCAGCGTTGGCAAGCCAACGGCTGGGTCGCCGAGTGGACGCCTCAGCTCTACACCTACCACGGCGGCCAACTCAGCCTGTCACCGGACGAACAGACGCGCTGGGTAGGCACGCCGCACATGAGCGCCATCACCCGCGGCCTGCTCGGCGATCTGGAAGTACAGTTCGCTTGCCGGATCACCGAAGTCTATCGCGGCGAAGAACACTGGCATTTGCAGGACGCCGAAGGCTTCACCCACGGTCCGTTCAGTCACGTGGTGATCGCCACACCCGCGCCTCAAGCCACCGCGCTGCTGGCGGCTGCATCGAAGCTGGCCGGGGTCGCTGCCGGGGTAAAAATGGACCCGACCTGGGCCGTCGCCCTGGCCTTCGAAACACCGCTGGACACGCCTATGGAAGGCTGTTTCGTGCAGGACAGCCCCCTCGACTGGCTGGCCCGCAACCGCAGCAAACCGGGACGCGACAACACCCTGGACACCTGGGTGTTGCACGCGACCAGCGCCTGGAGCCGGCAACATATCGACTTGTCCAAGGAGGCCGTGATCGAGCAATTGCACGGCGCATTCGCCGAACTGTTGCACGACTCCATGCCCGCCCCGAGCTTCAGCCTCGCCCATCGCTGGCTCTATGCCCGCCCCGCCAACAGCCATGAATGGGGCGCGCTCGCCGATGCCGACCTGGGCCTGTATGTGTGCGGCGACTGGTGCCTGTCCGGTCGTGTCGAAGGCGCTTGGCTCAGCGGTCAGGAGGCTGCTCGTCGCTTGCAAGAACACCTGCAGTAACCGCATCGACCCGCATCAATTGCTGCTGTCGAAGTGGACAGCAGCCCAACCGTAAAACCGCGAAAAAATACTAGACCCTGTGGGAGCGAGCCCACAAGGTCTTCATTGCCCATTACAAAACTTATACAAAATGTTTGACTTGTACACCTTTGAATCTATGATGAAGTCATGCTGTACAGAACCATCACTCTGTACAGGTTTAGATTCGAGGTGCTCTGATGATCCACGCCCCCGTGAAACCGAAGATCGCTATCAGCGCTTGCTTGATGGGGGCCGAAGTTCGCTACAACGGCGGGCACAAGGCATCACGCCTGTGCAGTCAGACCCTCACTGACTATTTCGATTTCATCGCAGTATGCCCGGAAGTCGCCATTGGTCTCGGCATCCCCCGTGAGCCGATCCGCCTTGTGGGCGACCCGCAACACCCCGAAGCCGTAGGCAGCGTTCACGCCGAACTGAATGTCACTCGGCCGCTCACCGAGTACGGCCAGACAATGGCCAGTCAGTTGAACGATATCTGCGGCTACATCTTCATGCAGAAATCTCCGTCCTGCGGACTGGAACGGGTAAAGGTCTATCACGTCAACGGTGTGCCGGTGGAGGGTGGTGGTCGAGGTGTCTATGCCCAGGCGTTCTGCGCACTGCACCCTGATTTGCCGGTAGAAGAAGACGGTCGGCTCAACGATCCGGTGCTGCGGGAAAATTTCCTCACCCGCGTGTTCGCTTACAGCGCCTGGCAGCAATTGCTGCAAGAAGGCCTTACCCGCCGCAGCCTCACCGAATTCCACTCGCGCTACAAATACCTGCTGATGGCGCATAACCCGGTGCAATACAAAACCCTGGGCAATTTGCTGGGTAACATGAGTCAGACCACCCCCGACGAACTGGGCCCGCGCTACTTCAGTGCATTGATGGCGGCATTGAAAAAATGCGCCACACGTCGCACCCACACCAATGTCTTGCAACATATCAGTGGCTACCTCAAGCAAGTCATCAGCCCTGAAGACAAACAGGAAGTGCAGCACATTATCGGCCAGTACCGTCA
>NZ_JBFULH010000403.1:0-3774 GCF_056400445.1 Pseudomonas sp. P5_B2
GAGGCATTCCCACGCAGAGCGTGGGAACGATCAGGGTAGGTCTTACTTTTTCAGATCTTCAGCGCCTTGCAGCGGTTCATCGCCCAGCAGCAGGTCTTTGTCATGGCTGACCGGTTCTTCTTCGAACATGCGCCAGGTCTTGTCACCCTCGACCCCCAGCAGCTCTATGAAGCGACGGCCTTCGACCTTGTCGCTCAGTTGACCAATGTAGCGGCCCTGTTCCGTGTCGCTGTGGACGAGGGTGATTTTGCGATCCTTCTCGGGCTGTGTCGGCGACATCAGGTTCAGCTCAAGGGTTTTCGGTTGGCTGTCGCCACTCAGGTGCAGGTCGACTTCGCCGGTCACGCTATCCAGATGAATCTTGGCGCGCAGTTGCAGTGTCTGGGCCAACCGTTCACGGTCGAGTGAGCGATTGATGCCTTTGCCAGCCTCGTAGTAATTGTCGTTCACCAGGTCAATCGGGTGATTCACCGCGATGGTCACCATGGACAAAGTCAGGGTCACCGAACAGGCCAGAATCCCGATGATGATCCATGGCCAAAGGTGCTTGTACCAGGGACTTGCAGCTGCTGCGGGCATGATGGCTTCTCTCAACGAATTTGTGGGCCGATGAATCGGCTCTTGGCTTCAACGTGAACGCTGTCGTCATCGGCATCCTTGAGGATGAATTTCACCTCGTTGGTGCTCGATGGCAGTTTTTCAGGTGCGCTGGATAACTCCACCGGCTGGGTGAAGATTTCCCCGGCGGCGACTTTGATCTCGCGCTTGCCTTGCAGCCTGAGATCCGGCAAACCAGTGGCCTCCAGCACGTAGGTGTGGTCGCGCTGGTCTTTGTTCATGACTTTCAGGCTGTAGACGTTTTCGATCCGGCCCTCGGCGTTCTCGCGGTACAGCACGCGGTCTTTGCTGACGTCGAAACCGACCAGCGAACGCATGAAGAACGCAGTGATCAACAACGAAATCATCGCCAGCAGCACCACGGCATAACCGATCAGGCGCGGGCGCAGTTTATGGGTTATTTGCCCGGACAGGTTGTGCTCGGTGGTGTAGCTGATCAGGCCGCGCGGATAGTCCATCTTGTCCATGATGGAATCGCAGGCATCGATACAGGCGGCGCAACCGATGCACTCGATTTGCAGGCCGTCGCGGATGTCGATGCCGGTCGGGCAGACCTGGACACACATGGTGCAATCGATGCAGTCGCCCAGGCCTTGTGCCTTGTAGTCGACACCTTTCTTGCGCGGGCCACGGGATTCGCCACGGCGTGGATCGTAGGAAACGATCAGCGTGTCCTTGTCGAACATCACGCTCTGGAAGCGAGCGTACGGGCACATGTAAATACATACCTGCTCGCGCAGCCAGCCGGCATTGCCGTAGGTGGCGAGGGTGAAGAAACCGACCCAGAAATACGACCAGCCATCCGCTTCGCCGGTGAAGAAGTCGAACACCAGTTCACGGATCGGCGAGAAGTAACCGACGAAGGTCAGGCCAGTGACAAAGCCGATCAGCAACCACATCGAATGCTTGCTGAATTTTCGCAGGAATTTGTTCGCGCTCATCGGTGCTTTATCAAGCTTGATGCGCTGGTTGCGGTCGCCTTCGGTGACTTTTTCGCACCACATGAAAATCCATGTCCAGACGCTTTGCGGGCAGTTATAACCGCACCAGACGCGACCGGCGTAGACGGTGATGAAGAACAGACCGAAGGCACTGATAATCAAAATCCCCGACAGCAGGATGAAATCCTGAGGCCAGAACGTTGCACCAAAAATAAAGAATTTACGCTCCGGCAGGTTCCACCAGACGGCTTGATGACCGCCCCAGTTCAACCAGACTGTGCCGAAATACAACAGGAACAAAAAGGCGCCGCCCATCATCCGCAGATTGCGGAACAGGCCCGTGAAAGCTCGGGTGTAGATCTTTTCTCGAGAGGCGTAGAGGTCGACGCTTTTGTTCGCGTCTTTGGCGGGTGGAGTGACGTCGTGTACCGGAATCTGGTTGCTCATCGTTGCATCCCACGGCAGTGGAAAAATGCCCCGGTCAGTACATGCCAACCGCGGTCAAAAAGGGGTGTCGCAGTGGCGCAATGATACGCCTGAAGCTCTAGCACAGGGGTGCGACCTTTGGTCACGTTGGTGGAAATCAACGGACGGTGTAATGACTTGTATCAATTGACTTGTGAATTATGGACGTTTTTTCTGGGTTCAGAATGGCAGGTGGTGGGATTCGTGGCCGTTGTGTGGTCGAAGCGGCAGGGGACGGCCTGCAGACCCCGGAAGCCCGGCATGCCTATCACCAAAGCGAATTGCAGCAGCGGCTTCCTGGTTGAGCTCACTACACTGTGAAATATCAAATGCAAAAAAGCCAGGTTCAAGTTGAGGGAAGTTGTTCTTTGGTTTTTATTTGTGGGTGGCGGAAATATATTTCTTTAATTGGTTCTAGTTGGTTGTTTGAAGTTTTTGTTCGTTTCCAATAAGTTGGCCAGATGCGGTTTTCTAATCGCACTTTGTTTAATACCACTGGAAACGGAATTCTATGATTTCTAAGAAAGTTAAGCGGTTTGTACTGGGCTTGTGCCTGTTGTCTTTGGCGCCTTTGGCCTATTCAGTGGAGGGTACTCCACGTCATATGATCTTCGCTTCGGATACGCAATACCCGTGGACGGATAAGCTCGATCGCAGAGAGCCTGAGTCAGAAACGGATTTCAACAGTCGTTCAAAATGGCTGGTAGAGACGCAGTTTGCGAGTATTGCCGACTTTCGAAAAAATAATGCGCAATCCCATGTGCCGCTGATGATCAATGGCGATATCACCGCTTTCGGTCACGGCTGGCAGCGCTCTTACATGGATTCGACATTGAAAAAATATTTCAAGGACGACTATCTGTATGGGTTGGGTAATCACGATTATGAGAATAACGTGGATAATTGCTTCAGCAATAATTGCGCGGCCGGCAGTATCGTAGAGTTTAAAGAGCACCATGAAAGCAAGGTTGATAATTTTGATTTAAGCATTACGGGCAGCTTCATTAGTAGGCTGTATTCAGGCAGTCTCGCCTATTCCAAGAACATTGGTGAAGTCCATATGGTGCAACTCAATAATGAGCCGACCTATGCGGCCAGGATTTCTCATGCGTTAAACCCGACGACCTTCGATATCACCAGCACGCTGGATTGGCTTGAAAATGATTTGAGTATCGCTCGGGCTCAGGGCTACGCGATCATTATCAACATGCACAAGCCGGAGGAAATGATGGGGAGTAGTGAGCAGGTGAGTCGATTCCACCAAATGATCAGGAAGTATCAGGTCACTGCGATTTTTGCCGGTCATTACCATCAAAATGGCGGCGATGCCTATAAAATTAATGGCGTGCCAATGTACCTCAGTGGCGCCACTTCCCAGCAAACCTACCTGATTGCCAGCTTCTCGGATGATCGCAAGCAATTGCACATCAGCCTTGTGAAGAACAACCAATGGCAGACCCGAGAGCTGCTGGATACGGTACCGGTGAAATCGATCTGGGCCACTCGCCMATAAAAAAGGCCCCGCCAGATCACTGGCGGGGCCGTTTTTTATTACATCAAGCGTTTGCCTTACTGAGCGTCTGCCGCCGGAGCCTTCTCACCGTGAGAGAGGCTGTAGACGTAAGCGGCCAGCAGGTGAACCTTGTCGTTGCCTTGCAGCTGTTCTTGCGCAGGCATCTGGCCCTGACGGCCGTAACGGATGGTCTGCTGCAATTGGGCGAAGCTCGAACCGTAAATGAACGCGCCCGGG
>NZ_JBFULH010000404.1:0-3773 GCF_056400445.1 Pseudomonas sp. P5_B2
GAGTAATGGCAGGCACCGCCAAACAGCAAGCGCCGGTCCGCCGAGAGCCGGTAATAATCCAGGCCGACTTTCTGGTCACACAACGCAACGTTATGCGGGATCAGTTGCGCGGCAGCGTCCTCCGACAGGGGCTCGGTGGCGATGATGTAACTGCCCGCCGGGAGCACCTTGCCGCTGAGCTTGGGTTCGAGTTCCTCCAGGTGCGCGTTGCAGGCCAGTACCAGGCTGCCGGCGCGAACCGTGCCGCCGGCACACCGGACCTGCACAGTGCCGCCATGAATCAACTCCAGCACCGGACTCTGCTCGAAGATCTGCACCCCCAGTGATTGCGCGACTTTTGCTTCACCGAGGACCAGGTTCAGCGGGTGCAAATGCCCCGAGCCCATGTCCACCAAGCCACCGGCATACACGCCGGAGTTCACCACGTGTTCGCGGATCTGCCCGGGTTCGAACAGGCGCGTTTCGTGGGCGTAACCCGACTCGATCAGCTCAGCGTGCTCGGCTTTCAGTCCGGCGAATTGCGCCGGGGTGTTGGCCAGTTCACAAAAGCCCCAGCGCAGGTCGCAATCGATGCCGTGTTCGCGGATCCGGTTGCCCACCACGTGCACTGATTCGATCCCGGCACGTTCCAGATAGCGCACACCTTCGACGCCGATATGCTTGGCAAACCCGCTGACGTCGTGGCCAATGCCACGAATCAACTGTCCACCGTTGCGTCCGCTGGCCCCCCAGCCAATCCGTCGGGCCTCGAGCACAATCACCGAGAGCCCCCGCTGCGCCAGTTCGATGGCCGTGTTGATGCCGGTGAAGCCGCCGCCGATCACGCAGACATCGGCTACCAGGTCCGAAGTCAGCGCGGGGCGTGGCGTCAGGTCGTTAGCCGACGCGGCATAGTAGGAGTGAGCGTGTTCGTGGGTGTATTGATTCATTTGTTGGATTTCACTTTGCTCCAGGAACGGGTCATCAAACGCATGATCGCCTGGGGCGGGGTGGTCGAAATGTAGAGTTTGTCGAGGACGTCTTGTGGTGGGTAAACCTCAGGATTGTTCACCAGTTCGGGGTCCATGAACGCTTTGGCGGCCGGGTTCGGGTTGGCGTAACCGACCGAAGCGCTGACCTTGGCGATCACTTGCGGGTCCAGCAGGTTGTTGATGAACGCGTGGGCTTCTTTGGTGTTGCTGGCATCGGCAGGCACGGCCAGTAAGTCGAACCACAGGTTGCTGCCTTCCTTGGGAATGGCGTAGGCGATGTTCACGCCGTTCTTGGCTTCCTTGGCGCGGTTGGCGGCCTGGAACACGTCACCCGAGTAGCCGAACGCTACGCAAATGTCGCCGTTGGCCAGATCGGACACGTACTTGGAGGAGTGGAAGTAGGTGATGTAAGGACGGATGGCCAACAGCTTGGCTTCGGCCTTTTTAAAGTCTTCGGGGTTTTCGCTGCGCGGGTCCATGCCCATGTAATTGAGCATCGCCGGGAACACTTCATCGGCCGAGTCCATCATTGACACGCCGCACTGGCTGAGTTTCTTGATGTTTTCCGGTTCGAACAAAACGGCCCAGGAATCGATGTGATCGATGCCCAGCACTTGCTTGACCTTGTCGACGTTATAGCCGATGCCATTGGTGCCCCACAGGTACGGGACGGAGTGCGCGTTTTCCGGGTCGTTCTTTTCCAGCAACGCCAACAGTTTCGGGTCGAGATTTTTGAAGTTCGGCAGTTGTTCGCGGTCCAGCTTCAGGAACGCGCCGGCTTTCACCTGACGTGCGAGGAAGTGGTTGGACGGCACCACCACATCATAGCCGGTGCGACCTGCGAGCAGTTTGCCCTCCAGGGTTTCGTTGGAATCGAAGACGTCGTAGATCACCTTGATCCCGGTTTTCGCCTGGAAGTCGGCGAGGGTGGTTTCGCCGATGTAATCGGTCCAGTTGTAGACGCTGACCTGTGGCTGAGCCAGCGCAACGGCGCTGCACATCATCGCGAGCGCGAGCGGGACTGCCGATTTCAGTAGACGCATATTGACACCTCTTTCAGTGATCGTTCCCACGCTCTGCGTGGGAATGCAGCCCGGGACGCTCCGCGTCCCATTGGAACGCAGAGCGTCCCTTGAGGCATTCCCACGCAGAGCGTGTGAACGATCGTTGGTTGATTTTTTGTTGTTTTAGACGCTCATCATCAAGAATTCCCGTTCCCAGGAGCTGATCACCCGCTTGAAGTTCTCATGCTCGGCACGCTTGACCGCGACGTAGCCACGGACAAATTTGCTGCCCAGATAACGCTCGACGGTGGCGCATTCTTCCATCTGCGTCAGCGCGTCTTCGATGGTGATCGGCAAGCGCAGGTTGCGACGTTCATAGGCACGCCCTTGCACCGCTGCGCTCGGATCGATGCGCTCGACCATGCCCAGGTAACCGCACAGCAAGCTGGCGGCAATCGCCAGGTACGGGTTGGCGTCGGCGCCCGGCAAGCGGTTTTCCACGCGCATGGCGTCAGGCGATGAAGTCGGCACACGCAAGCCGACGGTACGGTTTTCTTCACCCCACTCGACGTTGACCGGTGCCGAGGTGTCCGGCAAGAAGCGGCGGAACGAGTTCACGTTGGGCGCGAACATCGGCAGTACTTTGGGAATGTACTTTTGCAGGCCACCGATGTGATGCAGAAACAGCTCGCTCATGGAGCCATCGGCGTTGGCGAAAATCGGCTGGCCGGTGGCGATGTCGACCACGCTCTGATGGATATGCATGGCGCTGCCGGGCTCATCGCCAATCGGTTTGGCCATGAACGTCGCCGCGACGTTGTGCTTGAGCGCAGCCTCACGCAGGGTGCGTTTGAACACGGTGATCTGGTCCGCCAGGTCCAGCGCGTTGCCGTGACGGAAGTTGATTTCCATCTGCGCGGGGCCGTCTTCATGGATCAAGGTGTCGAGGTCCAGGCCCTGGAGTTCGCACCAGTCATAGACGTCTTCGAACAGCGGATCGAATTCGTTGGCAGCGTCGATGGAAAACGACTGACGACCACTTTCCGCACGGCCCGAGCGACCCATCGGCGCTTTGAGTGGCAAGTCCGGGTCTTCACAACGCTGGGTCAGGTAGAACTCCATTTCCGGCGCGACAATCGGCCTCCAGCCTTTGTCGGTGTACAGTTGCAGCACTTTTTTCAGCACGTTACGCGGCGACAGTTCGATCGGGTTGCCGAACTTGTCGAAGGTGTCGTGGATGACGATAGCGGTGGGCTCGATGGCCCATGGAATGACATAAACCGCGTCAGCGTCTGKCTTGCAGACCATGTCGATGTCGGCCGGGTCGAGCAGGTCGTAGTAGATGTCGTCGTCGACAAAGTCCCCGGTTACCGTTTGCAAAAGCACACTTTCCGGCAGGCGCATGCCTCGCTCATGCAGGAACTTGTTGGTGGGTGCAATCTTGCCGCGTGCAATGCCGGTCAAGTCGCTGACCACACACTCGACTTCGGTAATCTTGTGATCTTTCAGCCACGTGAACAGCTGATCGAAAGGGGCATTCATAAAGACCTCGTTATTGGTTTTATTAACGTCGGGGAGGGCGGTTTCATGCACCGCACTCTTCCCCTGAGACGCGTTGACGACTATCTTGGGCGAGCCTTGCGGTTCCATCTATCCACTTTAAGCAGCACCAAAACGCACCAAACGAGTGCGTAAGGTCTCCCATGTCAGCGTCCAGTCCGATACAGGTCCAAGCCTTCAACACCGAAGATGTTGCCGAGCAAATCCGCGCGACACCCGGTTGGGTACAGCACTATCA
>NZ_JBFULH010000405.1:0-3766 GCF_056400445.1 Pseudomonas sp. P5_B2
CGCACCGCCCCGTTGGGTTGCGAAGCGGCCCCAGCGCCCGAGCAAACGGACCGAGTTGATCGGATTCACGACTGCTGCGCAGCCGAACGGGGCGGTGCGACGTTTCGCCAAGCCCCCTCGCCACAGGGTCACTCGATGATGTTGAAGTCGCTCAAATACTCATCGGAGATTTCCAGGCCCAGGCCTGGCTTGTTGTCGTCGAGTTGGATGTAGCCGTTGACCGGTTGCGGCTCACCCTTGAACACGTAGTAGAAGAGTTCGTTGCCGACCTCGACGTCGAACACCGGGAAGAACTCGGCCATTGGCGAGGCGGTGGTGGACATGGTCAGGTGGTAGTTGTGCATCTGCCCGGCATGGGGAATCACCGGCACCGACCAGGCTTCGGCCATGGCGTTGATCTTGCGCGCTGCGGTGATGCCGCCCACGCGGTTGGTGTCGTACTGGATGACGTCGATGGCGCGGCGTTCCAGCAGGTCTTTGAAGCCGTAAGAGGTGAACTCATGCTCGCCGCCGGAGATCGGCATGATCCCCATTTTTTTCAGCTCGATGTAACCCTCGATGTCATCGGCGATCACCGGCTCTTCCAGCCAGCGCGGCTCGAATTCGGCGAGTTTTGGCAACATGCGCCGCGCATATTCCAGGGTCCAGCCCATGTAGCATTCGAGCATGATGTCGATGTCCGGGCCGGCCAGGTTACGCAGCGCACGCACTTGTTCGATGTTCTTGCGCATGCCCGCCGGGCCGTCTTTCGGGCCGTAGCCGAAACGCATTTTCAGCGCGGTGAAACCCTGGTTCAGGTAACCCTGGGCTTCTTCGAGAAACAGGTCGAGGTTGTCATTGGCGTAAAGTTTGGAGGCGTAGGTCCAGATCTTTTCCTTGGTCCGTCCGCCAAGCAATTTGAACACCGGCTTGTTTACCGCTTTGCCCATGATGTCCCAGATGGCGATGTCGATGGCCGAGATCGCCGCCATGCCGATGCCTTTACGGCCCCAGGCGTGGCTCTGGCGGTACATCTTCTGCCAGATGTATTCGTTGTCGAACGGGTCTTCGCCGATTGCAATCGGTGCCAGGTAGGTGTCGATGATTTCCTTGGCCACGCGCGGCGCCAGAGCGCAGTTACCGATGCCGACCAGACCGGTATCGGTCTCGACTTCCACCACCAGCCAGCCGTGAAAACGGAACGAGCCCATAGCGTCGCCGCGCTCGAAAAGGATGTCACTGGCGTTGGTGCAGAAGTGTGCTTGAGGGGGAACGACTTTGCCTTTCCACTCAAAAACACGGGTACGGATGGCTTTGATTTTCATGAATACAGTTCCTTGCGCTGCCGGCTTCTTGTAGTTGTCAGGTCGCTGCGCAGAGCCGCTCGGGGGCGGGTTCCGGCATTCGATGGAGCGACTTTAGCCAGCGCTCGGGGGAGCGGATAATCACTTATGCGTATCCGGCGATAACCTGGGGTGATCGCACTAATGATTTTTTGCCTGAATGGGGTTATCACGCTCCTGTCAGAGCGAGCCTGCTCGAAATATGGCCGAAACAAACAATCTGGATATCCAGGAGCCGAGACAAATTCCGGCCCAAAAAAAACCCCTCTTCGAGGGGCTCTTCAAGTAGCGCTATCAGGCATCAAGCCATCTGAATGATGGTCTGCATGATGGTGCTCTCGGTGGAGATGGTCTTGGCGTTCGCCTGGTAGTTGCTCTGCGCCTTGATCAAATCAACCAGTTCGTTGGTCAGGTTAACGTTGGATTCTTCCAGCGAGTTGGACACAACCGAACCCAGCGTTCCGGTTTTCGGTGCATCGACGCCGGCCACGCCCGAGGAGAAGGTTTCTTTCCAGCTGGAACCACCCATTGGCTGCAAGCCTTGTTCGTTGGCGAAGCTGGCCACGGCTACCTGGCCGATGGCCTTGGTTTGCCCGTTGCTGAAGTTGGCGGTCATGACACCGCTTTCGCCGATGGTCAGACTGGAGATCTGGCCAGTGGCGTAGCCGTCCTGGTACTGCGCAGTACGTGCGGTTGGCGAAGCGTACGAAGTGGTTTTGCCCATGTCGAACGCAACACCGCCAGCATCCGGATCAGAGCCGTTCAGGGCCCAGGTTGGCGGGTTGGTGTCAGCGTCAACCAGCACGCCCGGCTTCCAGTCCGTCATGGTCAGCGTGGTACCGGTCAGCGTCCACCCCGAGGCTGGAGGTGGAGGCGTCGTCAGYGTATTGATGCTGCCATCCGGTTTGAAGGTGATGTCAGCTATCATCGGCTCCGGTGGGTTTGCCGTCGGGTCGCTTGGGCTACGGCCGTCCATGTAGGTGTAAACCGTCCAGGAGTTGGCCCCCGGAGTTTTTACGTAGTATTGGTCCATCGAGTGCTTGTTACCCTGCGTGTCGTACACAGGGGTGGAAATGGTTTTGTTGTAGCTGTTGGTGTCTTTGATGTTGAACGGCGTTACGGTTGGCAGTGCGTCCGAGGAGTTCAGGTTCATCGTCTGATCGACACGAGTAGTCGCATTCGGCGCCTGGTTCGACGTATTGATTTTCAAGTCGGTCAGCACGCCGTTGATGATCTTGCCGTTGGTGTCTACGCCATACCCCTGCAAACGGTTGCCGTTGTTATCTACCACGTAATTTTCGGCGTCAGTCTTGAACGCGCCGGCACGGGTGTAGCTCATCGAACCGTTGTCGCTGAGGATGAAGAAACCGTTGCCCTGGATACCCAGGTCCAACACCTGGCCGGTGTTGCTCACGTCGCCCTGGCTGAACTGCTGGGAAACGTTGGCCAGGCGCACGCCGTTGCCGGTCGTTTTGCTGCCGGTGCCCAGGCGGGAGGCCGAGTAGACGTCTTCGAATTCTGCACGGGAGGATTTGAAACCGGTGGTCGCGACGTTGGCGATGTTGTTGCCGGTTACGTCCAGTTGTTTGTTGGCAGCATAGAGACCGCTAAGGCCGATATTGAAAGACATATTCCACTCCTTTGTGCCGTGTTAGCCGGCTCTATATACCGATGGTTTGGACTTTGGACAGGGCAATGCTGCCCAGGCCGGCCAGGTTCAGCATCAACTCACCGCCGGTCTGGCTGATGGTCACGCTGTTGACGGTTGCGGGCAGGTAGGTCACCAACGAGGTCGCCTGGCTGTCGTAAGTCGCGGTGGCGGCGAACTTGTACGTTCCGGCCGTGGCCACTTCACCCGCATCGTTTTTACCGTCCCAGATGAAACTGGCGTTGCCGGTTGGTTGGCTACCCAGGTCGATGGTACGAATGACTTTGCCATCGGCATCGGTGATCTTGATCGTCACCGGGTCCGCCGATGCCGGCACAACCGCCGTGCCGCTGAAACTCTTGGACGTATCAACCACTGCGGTGTCGGTCTGGGCGATAACAGAGCGGCCCACCAGCGAAGAAGCTTGCAACGCTTGCGACGAGTTGTAATTACCGGCGATGCCTCCGACCGTATTGTTGAGCGTGGTGATGCCTTCCAAGCTACTGAACTGCGCCAACTGAGCGACGAACTCGCCGTTGTCCTGTGGTTCAAGCGGGTTCTGGTTTTTCAGCTGGGTCACCAGCAATTGCAGGAACGCGTCTTTGCCCAACTCTTTTTTGCCGGCAGCACTGCCAGTGGCCCCGGCCAGGCCGTCGTTGCTAGTGCTAGTGGTCTTGACCGAGGAATTGGCCAAAACATCATTGAGGCTCAAGCCGCTGGTGGTATCGATAACACTCATCAGAGTCGCCCCTTATCACTGACCGAGAGTCAGGACCTTCTGCATCATGGTTTTGGC
>NZ_JBFULH010000406.1:0-3754 GCF_056400445.1 Pseudomonas sp. P5_B2
GCATTTGGCTGGTGATCGCCGGCTTCGGCGGCTTTCTCCTGTGGTCCTGGGCATTTGGCTGGTGATCGCCGGCTTCGGCGGCTTTCTCCTGTGGTCCTGGCTGGCGCCGCTGGATGCCGGCGTGGTAGCCACAGGCACGGTCAAAGTCACCAGCAAAAGCAAAGCGGTGCAGCATCTGAGCGGGGGTACCGTAGAGGCGATTCTCGTTCAAGAAGGCGATGTCGTGGCAAAAGGTCAGGAAGTGGTGCGCCTCGACTCCTTGCGTGCCGTTGCCGAACAAGGTGCGGTAAGCGCGCAGTACATCGTCAGCAAGACGGTGGAAAACCGTCTGGAAGCAGAACGTGACAACCGCGCTGTGGTGAACTTCGATCCCGAGTTGGTCAAGCGCTTCAGAGGTGACCACCGCCTGATGGCCGCCATGGACCTGCAACAGCGTCTGCTGGACACCCGGCGGGCCGGTCTCGCTGGCGAAATCAGCATCCTTGAGGAAAACCTCGCGGCGTCGGCGGTGCAGCTCAAGGGCCTGCACCAGGTCTATAGCGCCCGCGGTTCGCAAATCAACTTCCTCACCCAGGAACTCCAAGGCACCCGCGTGCTGGCAGCCGAAGGTTATGTGCCGCGCAACCACCTGCTTGAGCTGGAACGCAGCAATGCCGACCTCTCCGCCGGTCAGGCCGAGAACCTCAACAACATCGCTCGTGTGCGCAGCCAGACTACCGAAATCAAGTTGCGCATCCTGCAACGCCAGCACGATTACCTGAAGGAAGTCGAATCGCAACTGACCGACACCGCCAAGGAAAACACCACCCTGGCCGACCGCTTGCGCGCGCTGGACTATGAAGTGACCCACACCGTGATTCGCTCGCCCATCGATGGCATGGTCCAGGCCCTGAGCATTGCCACCGTCGGCGGGATCATCCAGCCCGGCTTCAAGATCATGGAAATCGTTCCGCTCAACGAACCGCTACAGGTCGACGCGATGATCCCAGTACAGGCCATCGACAAGATGATCCCCGGCCTGGCTGTGGACATTGCCTTCCCAGCCTTCAACCATGCCCAGACGCCCAACATCCCCGGCCGCGTGAAGACTATCTCCGCGGACCGCCTGCTCGACGAGGCTAGTAAGGAACCGTTCTATTTGGCCCAGGTGGAAGTCACGCCCGATGGCATGGGCCTGTTGGGAACCAATCACATTCGCCCCGGCATGCCCGCCACCGTCACCATCAAGACTGGCGAACGCAACCTGATGAGCTATCTTCTTAAACCAATGCTCGATCGTGTGGACAGCTCATTCAAGGAACAATGAAATGGAACGTCATTGGCTGTTCCTCTGCCTGCTAGGGCTGGCTTTACCGGCCAGCGCCATGGACCTCAAGCAAGCCTGGGATCTATTGCAGTACCAGGGTCCTATCTACCGGGCCGCCGTGCATGAAAAAGAGGCAGGTTCGGAAAACCGCGCCATCGGCACGGCCGGCCTGCTGCCACAGATCAATGCCTCGGCCTACGACAACAAGGTCAATGGCTCTCAACGCCAGAACGGCGCCGACAATGATCTCGACTACACCTCCAAGGGCGCTAACGTGCGCCTGCGGCAACCGCTGTTCAACAAGCAAAAGATGGCCGAATATCGCCAAGGTCAGCAGCGTGCCGACTACAGCGTCGCGGTGTTCGATGCCAAGAGTCAGGACGCCGCAGTGCGCCTGGCAGAAAGCTATTTCGACGTGCTCCTCGCCAGCGAAACCATCACCTTGGCCAAGGCCAAGCTGCGCGCCTTCGATGAGCAACTCGCCTCGGCGAAACGGCGCATGGAGCTGGGAGCCGGCACCGTCACCGACATCGACGAGTCAGTCGCTCGCCGCGACCTCGCCGACGCCGAACTGATCGAAGCGCAGGACAACCTGGTCAATGCGCGCAGCCAACTTGAGGAATATATCGGTGAAACTCCCGAATCGCTGACGACCCTACGTCCGAACTTCGATACACCCCCGCTGCAGCCTGGCAATCTGCAGGACTGGTTGGTCAAAGCCCAAACCGATAGCCCGCTGATCCTCGCGCGCCGCTATAGCCGCGACCTCGCCGAAGAAGAAGTGAAACGCGCCAGCGCTGGCCACTGGCCTACACTGGATTTCATTGCCGGCTACACCGCGGGCCAGAGCCAATCACTCTCCGAATTGAATCAACGCAACCACTACGGCTCAATCGGGCTGGAAGTCAATTTCCCGTTGTTCAGCGGTGGCGGCGTCAGCGCGCTGACACGCCAGGCCAGTGCCAATAGTGATAAGGCCCTGGACGAACTCGACGCCACACGGCTGGAAGTCATCTCCGGAACCACCCGTGAGTTTCGTGGCATACAGAGTGGCGCCAAACGTATTCACGCGCTGGAAAGAGCCGTTGAGTCCAACGAACGCTCACTGATTTCGACACGCAAAGGCTTCAAGGAGGGGGGCACCAGCACCAACGTGGACGTGCTCAATGCCGAAGAGCTGCTCTTCGTTGCACGCCACGATCTGTTCGAGGCCAAGTTGCGCTATTTGATGTCGCACCTGCGCCTGGCTTCTTCGGTGGGCAGTCTGGGCGACGACGATATCGCTCAAATCAACGACTACCTCGGCCCGGAACTGCTGGTGACCAACTGACGTTCACCTGCCGCCGGTCGTGTCGAATGACCGGCCGCACCAATTGAGTGCAAAACGTTGGCGAAAATCCGATTTCTCAACTAGGGTCACTACGCACAAAGTCCCCATGATAAGTGTGGGCAAGTGATCAAGGAGAGATTGATGATGTCCATTCGCAAAGCCGAAAAAGCCTATCGCGCCTGGTCGAGCCCGATCCTGCTGGAACTCAAAGAGAGGGAACACCAACTGGACCCCGCCGCGCGTCAGGCACTCGACAACGTTTTGTTAGAAAGACGGCTGATAGACTTTGGCAGCCCTTCAGGCACTGATCGGCGCAATGTTGATTACGACACACATCAGTAATTCACGTGCGCACGTCTTATTAAAAATCTGCCTTTTGCTCATCCAAGTAAAAGTCCGACATCCAAAGGAACTGGCACTACGCCATTTATGTCGTAGCGCTAGCACCTGGAGAATCGGATGACTCACACTCGCTACTTTCAAATCACCTACCGACTCAAGAATGATCTATACGTTTTCGTGCAGCCGGACACGCACATGAGTCACGCAGACGCATGGTATTACGCCTGCCTGCATTCGGGGCTGGGGCTTTCGTATGGACACGATCAACAAAACCACGAGTTACTTCGAAACCATGCGCAATCAGGTGGCTTGATCGACGTCAGCTGGGAAGAATTGCCGAGTTGACAAGGCCGCCACGCGCCCCTGGCAACTTACAGGCACGCCTTGACTGACTTGCGCATCGCCTCGGACTTGGCCCACGGCGGCCCCTGATACAGCGAAACCCGGCTGCCGTCCTTGTGTTTGATAATGTCCAGCACTTCATCCGCTGTGATGATGCTGGGCGCCGTGATCCTGTAGCCATTGGAAATACCGACCTGAGTGGTCTTCGGAATTTCTTTCTGCCATGCTGGCAAAATGCATGCAGCCAGTTCTTTCGGCGGTTTGTTGCTGTATTTGCTGACGTTAGGCTCACCCGGAACCACTGACGCCGGCAACGAACAACCGGCCAGCATCGCCAACAACACTCCCCCAATCAACATCCGCATGACGCACCCTTATGCCGTAAAAACGCGAAATGTACCCCGTCGCCGTCCGCACATCCACCTATTGAATAC
>NZ_JBFULH010000407.1:0-3745 GCF_056400445.1 Pseudomonas sp. P5_B2
GCTCAGTTCGTCGCTTCTGCTGTGGCGAGCATTCGCTCCAGGAACACTGCCAGCCCGACTTCTTCTGACTTGAGCCCTTTGCGCAACCTTGGCCGAGGCAGTTCGGCCAGGGCGCCAAGCACAAAAGCGTCGATTACCGCCGGGTGGATATAGCATTTTCGGCACACCGCCGGTGTATTGCCCAATTGTCTGGCGACGGTCTTGACCGTCTCGACCAGATGCCGCTTCGCATCGGACTCAGGTTCCCACTGCAATTCGCGCAGCACAGACAACGCCAGAACACTGCCCGCCCACGTGCGGTAATCCTTTGCGGTGAAATCGGCGCCCGTGAGGGTTTGCAGGTAGGCGTTGACGTCAGCGGAACTGACGGTACGTCGCTCGCCGTTTTCATCCAGATACTGAAACAGGTTTTGCCCGGGGATGTCCTGGCAGCGCTTGACGATGCGGGCCAGGCGTCGGTCTTTCACGGTGATCTGGTGCTCGACGCCACTCTTGCCTCGGAACTGGAAACGGATTGCACTGCCGTTGACTTCAACGTGACGGCTGCGCAAGGTCGTCAGGCCGTAGGAGCGATTGTCCCGAGCGTATTGAGTGTTTCCGACGCGGATCAGTGTCGCATCGAGCAAGGTGATGACCGTGGCCATGACTTTGTCTCGATTGAAACCGGGAGCGGCCAACAGGGATTCAAGCTGTTTGCGCAGTTTCGGCAGGGCGAGGCCAAAGTCCCGCAGGCGCGAGTATTTGTCGGCATCACGCACTTCGCGCCAGCGCGGGTGGTAGCGGTACTGCTTGCGACCGCGAGCGTCGCGACCGGTGGCTTGAAGATGACCGCGCGGGTCGGCGCAAATCCACACATTCGTATAGGCCGGTGGTACGGCGAGGGCGTTGAGGCGCTTGATTTCGTCCGGGTCGGTGATGCGCTGGCCCGCAGGATCGAAGTAGCAAAACTTTCCACGCAGCAGTTTGCGGGTGATACCGGGCTGCGTGTCATCGACATAGTGCAGGTCGGGTGGCAATACATCGAGCAGCGCGGTATCGGACATGGCGAATCATCCTCGGCGACAAATCAGGGGCCAGTACAGCCATTGACCGCATTCATTTGTCGTTGGTGCCAATGGATTTAAGCCAGGACTGCCACCGCTTTGATGTGTGCCCAGAGTTGTTGGCCCGGATGCACGCCCAACTGGTCTCTGGAGTAGCGGGTGATACGTGACAGCAACGGCGTGCCGGCGGCGTTAAGGCGGATCAGGACGTGGGCGGCGTTGTCGGCACCGACTTCACTGATCACAGTCACCGGCAAGCGATTGAGGATGCTGCTTTGCTCGATACTTCGCAGGCTCAGGCTGACATCGCGTGCATGAACCTTGCAACGTAACGCCTGGCCCAGGGGCATGGGCGCGTGGGCGACGCGAATGCCCAGATCGGTATTGGGTAACTGCAAGGTCAGCAACTGGTAGTAGGCGTCATACGCGCAGACATGCCCTTCGATCACCACACCCGCGTCGTCGCCCATCGCCATTGGCAGGTCGAGACGGGCGAGGGTTTCGCCGATCGGGCCGCTGGCCAGTGCCTTGCCTTCGCTCAGCAAGACGATATGGTCGGCCAGCCGCGCGACCTCATCCTGCGAGTGGCTGACGTACAGCACTGGAATTTCCAGTTCATCGTGCAGGCGTTGCAGGTAAGGCAGGATTTCGTTTTTACGCTGACTGTCCAACGCCGCCAGCGGTTCGTCCATCAACAAAAGTCGCGGGCTGGTGAGTAGCGCGCGGGCGATGCCGACCCGTTGCCGTTCGCCGCCGGAAAGGTGCTGTGGGTGACGTTCCAGCAGGTGCTCTATCCCCAGCAGTTCCGTGGCATGGCCCATGTCCACCCGACGCTGCTGTTTCGGAATGCGCTTGAGGCCAAACTCCAGATTCGCCAACACTGAAAGATGGGGAAACAGGCTGGCTTCCTGGAAGACATAACCCAGCGCGCGTTTATACGGTGGCACGAAAATATTGTTGTCGCTGTCCTGCCAGACCTCATCGTTGACCTGGATAAAACCCTGTTGAGCCCGTTCCAGTCCCGCGATGCAGCGCAGGCAGGTGGTCTTGCCCGAGCCCGAGTGTCCGTAAAGCGCCGTCACGCCACGACCGGGCAGTTGCAAGTCCACGTCTAGGGCGAATCCCGAATAGCTCAGTTTCAGACGCATATCGATCATCGATCAGCTCCAGCCTGCTTTGGTTTTACGGCCGGAGTAGAGCACCAGCAACACTGCAAAAGAGAACACCAACATCACCCCGGCCAGCCAATGAGCCTGGGCGTATTCCATGGCTTCGACGTGATCGTAGATCTGCACCGAAACCACGCGAGTCTTGTCCGGGATGTTGCCACCGATCATCAATACCACGCCGAACTCGCCAACGGTATGGGCAAAGCCGAGGATCGCAGCGGTGATAAAACCGGGTCGGGCGAGGGGCAGGATCACGCTGAAAARGGTGTCCCAGGGATTTGCGCGCAAGGTCGCGGCGACCTCCAGTGGGCGAGTGCCAATAGCGGAAAACGCGTTTTGCAGCGGTTGAACCACGAACGGCATCGAATACAGCACCGAGCCAACKACCAGCCCGGCAAAACTAAAGGTCAAGGTGCCGAACCCCAGTGATTGAGTGAACTGACCGACAAAGCCGTGAGGCCCCAGTGCCAGCAACAAATAAAAGCCGATCACTGTCGGCGGCAGGACCAAGGGCAGGGCGACGATCGCCCCGACCGGGCCGCGTAACCAGGAACGGGTGCGCGACAGCCATAACGCAATCGGAGTGCCGATGACCAACAGGATGGCAGTCGTCAGGGACGCCAGTTTGAGGGTCAGCCAGATGGCGGCAAAGTCGGCACTCGTGAGCGTCATTTAGAGTTGGTAACCGTAGGATTTGATGACAGCGGCGGCTTTCGGACCTTTAAGGTAGTCGACCAGTGCCTTGGCGGCCGGGTTGTCCTTGCCTTTATTGAGGATCACCGCATCTTGTTTGATTGGGTCGTGCATGTCGGCTGGAACGATCCACGCCGAACCGCCGGTGACTTTGCCKTCTTTGTAGATCTGCGACAAGGCTACAAAACCAAGTTCGGCGTTGCCGGTGGAAACGAATTGATAGGCCTGCGTGATGTTCTGGCCTTCAACGATCTTGTCCTTGACCTTGTCGGTCAAGCCCTGCTTGGCCAGCACTTGAGTCGCGGCCAGGCCGTAAGGTGCCGACTTGGGGTTGGCGATGGCCAAATGCTGATATTGATTGTCGCTGAGCACTTTGCCCTTGGCATCGACGTAGCCGTCTTTGGCCGACCACAGGGCCAGGGTGCCAATCGCGTAGGTGAAGCGTGAACCTTTGACCGTGTCGCCTTCGGCTTCAAGTTTTTGCGGCGTGGTGTCGTCTGCCGAGAGGAACACTTCGAACGGCGCGCCATTTTTTATCTGGGTGTAGAACTGGCCGGTTGCACCATAGGCCGCGACCAGTTTGTGCCCAGTGTCTTTTTCGAAATCGGCAGCGATGGCCTGGATAGGCGCAGTGAAGTTGGCAGCGACGGCGACCTGGACTTCATCCGCATGAGCGGTGCCGAGAGCGAAGACTGCGATAAGGCTGGCGAGGCACGCAGGGGCAAAACGTGAGGC
This sequence comes from Pseudomonas sp. P5_B2, assembly GCF_056400445.1. Classification (NCBI taxonomy): domain Bacteria; kingdom Pseudomonadati; phylum Pseudomonadota; class Gammaproteobacteria; order Pseudomonadales; family Pseudomonadaceae; genus Pseudomonas; species Pseudomonas sp. P5_B2. Next base: position 3,641 of record NZ_JBFULH010000407.1, read on the forward strand.
GCGAATGGTCATGTAACGGCTCCGTGATAGGCGAGTGCTGCAGGCGGATGAAGCGCTGTATAAATGAATATATAGCGAAATACCTGCAAACGGAACGTGTTGGTT
>NZ_JBFULH010000408.1:0-3732 GCF_056400445.1 Pseudomonas sp. P5_B2
CACATGAGCTACCAGTACCGTTATCCACCCGCGTTCGCCAAGTTCACCGATCGTAATGGTGTGCCGGTCGGCGTGCGTGACGACCAGGTGCCGACGTACAACAGCTATGACAACGCCGTGCTGTACAACGATTTCGTGGTGTCCAGCCTGATCAAGGACTACGCCAAGTCCGATCCGAATGGCTTCTTGCTGTACCTCTCCGACCACGGCGAAGATGTGTTCGACTCCGTCGGTCACACGACCCTTGGGCGTAACGAGAACAAACCGACCGCGCCGATGTACACCATCCCCTTCATGGCCTGGGCTTCGCCAAAATGGCGTGAAAACCATGACTGGAGCTTTGCCGCTGACTTGAGTCGGCCTTACAGCAGCTCGCAGCTGATTCATACCTGGGCGGATCTGGCCGGTTTGAATGCCGATGAACTGGACCGCAGCAAGAGCCTGGTCAGCGCCAGCTTCAAGCCGCGCCCGTTGATGATCGGCAACCCTTATGAGCGTGAAGCGCGTCCACTGATCGACTTCAGCCTGATGAAGCCGAAAACCGATCCGGCAGTCGTTCAAAAGTAGATGTATTCAGGGGCCGCTTTCGGCCCCTTTTGCTGCGCTACCTTCTCGCTACATACCGTCACATAGAGCCTGGACGGGGGACTCTGTCGCGCTCATTCCCATTTGAGCAAATCGGGGGATAATGTCATTTCGATATTGGTTCACGGACGAAAGGCCCCCGCTACACGTAATGGGAGACTCACCCATGAAACGTATACCCCTGATCCTCGCCAGCCTGTTGATCTTCAGTTCAGCCTCAGCCTTTGCAGAACACGGCGGCGAACGCATGCGGTTCTACTACGAGCGTTTGCATCTCGCCCAACAGAAGGCAAATGGCTTCGAGATCAAAAACATTGAACTGCCAGTCCCCAGCGACCCAACCGCGCAAATGACCGAGTCCTATAAGCCGAAGTAATTCAAGTCGGCCGGGCGTCCCGAGAGACGCCCTTTTTATGCCCGATCAAAACGTCCAAGCGCGCTTACAGACTTTTGGTCCAGAACAGCATGCGGCCATGCGCCGGGTCGAACATGCCGGCGGCAAAACCGAACTTGCCGTAGGACGCTTGTGCAACCGCATTGCCTTCGAGGACTTCCAGGGTGATCTTGCAGCAGCCACGCTGGCGGGCAATGTCCTCAACCTTTTGCAGCATCTTCTGACTCAGCCCCAGGCCGCGAAACTGCGGCACCACCGATACGTCGTGCACGTTGACCAGCGGCCGGCAGGCAAAGGTCGAAAACCCTTCGAAGCAGTTGACCAGCCCGGCCGGCGCGCCGTCGACAAAGGCCAGCACACTGAAGGCGTGGGGACGCTTGGCCAGCTCCCCCGGTAATTGCAGCAGAATATCCTCGGGTAACGCCTGTCCGCCGCCCATAGGGTCTTGCGCATAGGCATTGAGCACCACGCCAATCGCCTCGGCGTGCACCGGGTTGGTGTAGCTGGCCTGAAGTACAAGAATGTCTGCGGATTCCCTTCCCATCGTTGCTATCCCGTCGAGTGGTCCCGGCGCGTCAATCGCGCCGCAAAGTCGAAGGACATTATCGCGAGTCGCCATCGCCGACAACCTGATCCTGCCTCAAACGCCCCAGATCAGCGTCTCGGTCCATCCCAGCTCGGCAAAATCCGCCGCCCTCAGACCCGACTCGCCCGCACAGAAGAACTCGTCCAGTTGCGGCGGTGCGACCGAGGTGCCACTGAGCATGGCATGGACCTGGCCGCGATGATGAAGCTGGTGTTCGAACAGATGGGACAGCAGGCGCAAACGGCTGTCATGTTGCGGCGTGTCCCGGGCGATGGTCACGATTCGCCCGAGGTCGGCGTCGCGCAGTTGCTCGCAGTAAGCGATCAATCGATTGTCGACCAGTGATTGCTCGCGCCTGAGATCAGCGCCGACAGTGCACGGCACGTCAACCTTGAAAAAAACGTAGCAATCATGATGCGGATCGTCACCGCGCAACTCGCGCTCCAGCGCATCCACGTAAAACCAGTCGCAGGTCAGGATGTGATTGAGAGTGGCGATGAGGCTGGGAAAGAAGCTGACACGGGGCGCTGACAATTCAGGCGGACTCAACTGGCTCCACGCCTTGGCCAGTCGGTAATTGGCCCAGGCGTTTTGATAAGCCATGGTCAGCAGATGATGAGACAGGGGCTGATTCATGTTCGCGGCTCCCGGAAACTAGGCTTCAGCGAAACGTTGCAGCTGCATTTCCTGTAAACGGCTTAATGTGCGACGGAACGGGAATTGCAGATAACCCTCGGTGTACAACGCCTCCATCGGCACCTGCGCTTCGAGGTACAGCGGCACTTTGCGGTCGTAGCACTCGTCCACCAGTGCGATGAAACGCCGCACGCCATCGTCGTGCACCGAGAGTTGCGGCAGTTCGCGATCTCCCGCAACAACGTGTTCGGCAGCGTCTTCGGTGCCTCGGGCAATGCGCCCTTCACGTTTTTGCGCGCTGAGGTTCGGCACATCACTCAATAGAATAGCGCTGTGGGTGTCGCACAGGGCCATGAAATCCATGGCTGAAAAGGGTTGCTCGCACAGGTCGGCATACCGACACCACAGCACGCCGGCGCTGGCCTGCACGGGTTTGACTTGACGGTAGCCGACCGTGACCGGCTCGCTGGACACGGACTGGCCAATGGTCAGCGCCTTGAACACGTCGCCGAGCGCGTCGGGATGCGCGGCATCGCTCACCCAGTAACGTTGCAACGCAGTGCCCGGGTGCAGGCGATGATCTTCACTGCCCTCCACGGCAATCACTTGCATGTGTTGCTTGATCGCTTCGATGGCGGGCRCAAAGCGGTCGCGGTTGAAGCCATCGGCGTAGAGCTGATCCGGCGGTTGGTTGGAGGTACACACCACAACCACACCTTGTTCGAACATCACCTGAAACAAGCGCCCGAGAATGATCGCGTCACCGATGTCGTTGACGAACAACTCGTCAAAACACAGCACCCGCACTTCCTCGCTCAACTCACGCGCCAGCGCTTTCAACGGGTCGGCGGTGCCGGTCAGTTGAAACGAGCGCTGGTGCACCCAGCCCATGAAATGGTGGAAATGCTGACGTCGGGCCGGCACGCGCAGGGTTTGATAGAACTGATCCATCAACCAGGTCTTGCCCCGCCCGACCGGCCCCCACAGATAAACGCCTATAATTGGCGTTCGCCCTTCATGCAAGGCTTCGTGGCATTTTTGCAGCGCCCACACGGCGTGCTCCTGGGCTTCGTCCTGGACAAAACCCTTGTGCTCGATGGCGTGCTGCCAGGCGGTTAACGGAGAGTCGACATTCATGCGCGGCAGTATACGTCCCTTATTTAGCACCTGCCGAAACCTGCGTACGGACTGCAGCAGCTGTCGAGCCTGCGAGGCTGCTACGGGGCTGCGCTCCTCCGAGTGATCTTGCCCTGTTCATTGAGAGGCCGGTGGTCGCCCCGTCTAACCTCTTAGGGAAAAGTGTATTGACGACAAAAATTATAGGCATCATATTTAATACATGTCGCTAGACATTTAAATTCAATCCCGGCGTGTTTCCTCAGGAGTCATCCCATGCATTACAAAGTATTCGGCCGCAAAACCGGCTTGCGGGTTTCGGAACTGGCACTGGGCGCCGGCAATTTTGGTACCGGCTGGGGTCATGGCGCCGAACGTGACGAAGCCAAGCGTATTTTCGATGGCTACCTTGAGG
>NZ_JBFULH010000409.1:0-3723 GCF_056400445.1 Pseudomonas sp. P5_B2
GACACATCCCCCGCCAGCAATAGCTGACAGTCGAGGCTCATGGCCAATCGACTCAAACGACGTGGCAGCTCCGGGGAAGGTGCATGATTGGACACCAGCACCAGCGCCGCAGGTTTGACCCGCTCGCAGACCAGCGTCAACTCGTCGAAGGGCTGACCGATAGCGAGTAGTTGGATCGCCAGATCGACACCGCTCAGGTACAGCCCGGTGACCAGCACATCCAGCTCCCGGGCCTGATCGGCCAAGGCGCAGATAATCACTCGACGCGGTTGCATGACACGCACCAGCAGCAGGCGTTGCAATACTCGGGAGCGCAGAAAGGCATCCAGAAACAGCCACTCGCTGACCTGACCGAACGCTTCATGGCGCTGAAGCAATTGCTTCCATACCGGGAGCAAAATGTCCTGAAACACGACCGTCAGCGGGTAGCTGGAAAAAACCTGACCATAGAGATTCTCCAGTTGAACCTCGTCAAAGGCACTGACCACCGCCTGAAGCTGCTGTTGCCATTGGGTGTAATCAGCCTGAACGAGTTCGTTGGGAATGATCTGCGCCAGCGCCTTGAGCGGTTCGGTCCTGGACAGAATCTTGCCGACTTTGCTGACCGCAACGCCGCGGTCGATCCAGTCGAGGATGCTGCGAACCTTCTCGATATCGTGCATCGAGTACAGCCGATGCCCACTGTCGGTGCGCGTGGGCTGGACCAAACCATAACGCCGCTCCCAGGCGCGCAGCGTAACCGGGTTGATGCCCGTCAGACGCGCTACCTCACGAATAGGAAAGAGCTCTTCCCGATGAAGGGACAGATCCGATTGCAGGGCAGAAGTAACGTCAGTCAGGACAGGCATCAGATAGTCGACGACCATGAGAAAAATTGGATCCCATTTTAACGCTCTTGCCGCCTAACAATTCAACACCCTGATAATCGATGAATCCCGCTGGTGTATTGCCCGGAATCAGGAATAATCCTTGCTTGTCTCAAAGCGCAGCCCACCACCCCGGCGCTGCGCCTGGCGAAACTCCCACCCGGAGTAACGCAACAGTCATATGGAGATACACAATGTCTACCTCACCCGTCACGCTGATGGTTGCGCGCCGCGTTGCCGAAGGACGCTATCAGGACCTGATGGTCTGGTTGCGCGAAGGCGAACAATTGGCCACCGATTTTCCCGGTTATCTCGGCTCTGGCGTGCTCGCTCCGCCACCCGACGATGATGAATTCCAGATTATTTTCCGCTTTGCCGACGAGCAGACCCTGCACGCGTGGGAACACTCTGCGTCGCGCACGGCCTGGCTGACGCGCGGCAGCGACCTGTTTGGCCACAAGACGGAACATCGGGTCAGCGGGATCGAGGGTTGGTTCGGCGCGGTCGGTCAGCGCCCGCCACGCTGGAAACAAGCGGTGGCGATTTGGTTGGCATTCTTTCCGGTGTCCCTGTTATTCAACTTTGTCATCGGGCCTCTGCTGAGCGAAATGAGCTTGCTGCCGCGTGTGCTCATCGGCACGCTGTGCCTGACGCCGTTAATGGTCTACTTCTTCATTCCGTTATCGACCCGCCTGCTGGCCAACTGGCTGAACAACGTGGCACCACGCCCACTGCCCACCAAACCCCTCCCCCAAAATCAATGATTTCAATGTGGGAGCGAGCCTGCTCGCGATGGGGCCATAACATTCAATATCATTGAAGACTGCGATACCGCCATCGCAAGCAAGCTCGCATACACATGATGTACCCACAATAGGTGCACGTGGCCGCACGCTGGTATAGTTTTGCTCCTACCGCGACGCGAGCCGTTCATGACCTCTTCTGTAGCCCCCATCCTCATCACCGGTGCCGGCCAGCGTGTCGGCCTGCATTGTGCGCAGCGTTTGATTGAAGACGGCCAGCGGGTGATCTTCAGTTACCGCAGCGAGCGCCCCGGCGTCCAGACGCTGCGTGATCTGGGCGCCACTGCGGTGTTTGCCGACTTCTCCACTGAAGCCGGGATTCTCGCGTTCATCACTGACCTGAAAGCCCACACTGACAGCCTGCGAGCGATTGTCCATAACGCCTCCGAATGGTTGACCGAGACACCGGACACCGACGCCGCCGCCTTCACCCGCATGTTCAGCGTGCATATGCTTGCGCCCTACCTGATCAACCTGCACTGTGCCGAATTGCTGCAACGCTCAAGCCCGGCGGACATTGTGCACATCAGCGATGATGTGACTCGCAAGGGCAGCAGCCAGCACATCGGCTACTGCGCCAGCAAAGCCGGGCTCGACAGCCTGACCCTGTCCTTCGCCGCGAAATACGCGCCGACAATCAAGGTCAACGGTATCGCGCCCGCCCTGCTAATGTTCAACCCTGAGGATGACGCAGCCTACCGCGCCAAGGCTCTGGCCAAGTCCGCGCTGGGCATCGAACCCGGCAGCGACGTGATTTACCAGAGCCTGCGTTATTTGCTCGACAACCCTTATGTCACAGGCACTACCCTGACCGTCAACGGCGGACGGCACATCAAATAAGATGCCCCGCGAGGATTTTCCATGACGCTAACCCTGCACCAGAACGCCCTGTCCCAGAGCTACCGCGAGATTCYCATCGGTCTCGGTGAGAACCCGGATCGCGAAGGCCTGATCGACACCCCCGTGCGGGCGGCCAAAGCCATGCAGTACCTCTGTCATGGCTACGAACAAAGTGTCGAAGAGATCGTCAACGGCGCACTGTTCGCCTCCGACAACGATGAAATGATCATTGTCGACAACATCGAGCTGTATTCGCTCTGTGAACATCACCTCCTGCCCTTCATCGGCAAGGCCCATGTGGCTTATATTCCAACAGGCAAGGTGCTGGGCCTGTCGAAAATTGCGCGGCTGGTGGATATGTTCGCCCGTCGCCTGCAAATCCAGGAAAACCTCACCCGGCAAATCGCCGAAGCGGTGCAACAGGTGACCAATGCCGCTGGCGTCGCGGTGGTCATCGAAGCCCGGCACATGTGCATGATGATGCGCGGTGTCGAGAAACAGAATTCGACCATGAACACCTCGGTGATGCTCGGCGCCTTCCGCGAGTCGAGCAACACCCGCCAGGAGTTCCTGCAATTGATTGGACGGAGCACGTCGTAATGCCACAACTTCAACCAGGAATGGCACGCATCCGGGTCAAGGACCTGTGCCTGCGGACCTACATCGGAATCAACGAGGATGAAATCCTCAACAAGCAGGATGTGCTGATCAACCTGACCATCCTGTATGCGGCCCAGGAAGCGGTGCGCGACAACGACATCGATCACGCGCTGAACTACCGCACCATCACCAAGGCAATCATCGCTCACGTGGAGGGCAATCGCTTTGCGCTGCTCGAACGCCTGACCCAGGAAATCCTCGATCTGGTCATGGCTAACACGTCGGTGCTGTACGCCGAGGTTGAGGTCGACAAGCCTCACGCGCTGCGATTCGCCGAATCGGTGTCGATAACGCTCGCGGCAAGCCGCTGAGCTTCAAGCGTTTAGCTACAAGCGTTAAGCTACAAGCCACCGCAATCCACTTGCAGCTTGAAGCTTACCGCTTGAAGCTGCCTCGCAGAGGCCCCCCATGAACGATCAACAACGCCTGGAACTTGAAGCCGCCGCCTTTCGCCGGCTGGTGGCCCATCTGGACAGCCGCAAGGATGTACAGAACATCGACCTGATGAACCTCTCCGGTTTCTGCCGCAACTGCCTGTCCAAGTGGTACAAGGC
>NZ_JBFULH010000410.1:0-3711 GCF_056400445.1 Pseudomonas sp. P5_B2
ATGCCGCGCACTGTGTCGGCCATCGCTAGCTGGGACGGCCGAGGCCTGCCTGCTGAACCGGTTTACAAAGCGGCCAGCGAAGACCTCGCCGAAGCCCGCAAGAATCAAACCCTGGGTGATTTGTCCAAGCGCTTGAACATGGAACTGGCCGGCTACCGCAGCCTGCTGACCAAAACCGCCCGCGCCTTGCCGTTCGCCACTGAACCGGCCTCCTATAAAGAAGCGCTGGAAGGTCTCGACGAGCGTTGGGGCGACCCGGCCTATTGGCAGGCCGTGCGCCGCAACGTCAGCAGCATTACTCCTTACTATCTGCTGGCGGCGGTCGATCATCGTATCGATGACTTCGGCGAACTGGCCCCGGCCACACCCGACCAGGCGATCTACCTCGACATCTTCGCCCGGACCTTCTGGATGGGCCTGGTCATTACGGTGATCTGCCTGGTGCTGGCGTATCCATTGGCTTATCTGCTGGCGAACCTGCCTTCGCGTCAAAGCAACCTGTTGATGATTCTGGTCCTGCTGCCGTTCTGGACCTCGATCCTGGTACGCGTCGCCGCCTGGATCGTGTTGCTGCAATCGGGCGGCCTGATCAACAGCGGCCTGATGGCCATGGGCATCATCGATAAACCACTGGAGCTGGTGTTCAACCGTACCGGCGTCTACATCTCCATGGTGCACATCCTGCTGCCGTTCATGATTTTGCCGATCTACAGCGTCATGAAAGGTATCTCGCCGACGTACATGCGCGCCGCGATTTCCCTCGGCTGCCACCCGTTCGCCAGTTTCTGGCGGGTGTATTTCCCGCAGACCTATGCCGGTGTCGGCGCCGGTTGCCTGTTGGTGTTCATCCTCGCCATCGGCTACTACATCACCCCGGCGTTGCTGGGCAGCCCGAACGATCAGATGGTCAGCTACTTTGTCGCCTTCTACACCAACACCAGCATCAACTGGGGCATGGCGACCGCACTGGGCGGGTTGCTGTTGCTGGCGACCGTGGTGCTTTATCTGATTTACAGCTGGCTGGTGGGCGCCAGTCGACTGCGTCTGAGCTAAGGGGAGAACGAAATGCTGAGTCCTTATATGTCGCCTGTTGAGCGGGTGTGGTTCTACAGTTTGCGGATTCTCTGCGGCCTGGTTTTGCTGTTCCTGATTTTGCCGGTGCTGGTGATTATTCCGCTGTCGTTCAACTCGGGCAGTTTCCTGGTGTACCCGCTGCAAGGCTTCTCGCTGCACTGGTATCAGGACTTCTTCGGCTCGGCCGAATGGATGCGCGCCCTGAAGAACAGCATCATTGTTGCCCCGGCAGCGACGGTGTTGGCGATGATCTTCGGTACGCTCGCGGCGATTGGCCTGACGCGCGGCGATTTTCCTGGCAAGCCACTGGTCATGGCGTTGGTGATTTCGCCGATGGTGGTACCGGTAGTGATCATCGGTGTGGCGAGTTACCTGTTCTTCGCCCCGTTGGGGTTGGGCAACAGCTTCTTCTCGCTGATCGTGGTGCATGCGGTGTTGGGTGTGCCGTTTGTGATCATCACCGTGTCGGCGACATTGCAGGGGTTCAACCAGAACCTGGTGCGCGCTGCTGCAAGCCTCGGTGCCTCGCCACTGACGGCGTTTCGCCGGGTGACGTTGCCGTTGATTGCACCGGGCGTGATCTCCGGTGCGCTGTTTGCCTTTGCGACCTCGTTCGATGAAGTGGTGGTGACGCTGTTCCTCGCAGGTCCGGAACAAGCGACCTTGCCACGGCAGATGTTCAGCGGGATTCGCGAAAACCTCAGCCCGACGATTGCGGCCGCAGCGACCTTGTTGATTGCCTTCTCGGTGATCCTGCTGCTGACCCTGGAATGGCTGCGCGGGCGCAGCGAAAAACTGCGCACTGCCCAAGTCTAAAACCACACACCACCCCCTGTGGGAGCGAGCGTGCTCGCGATAGCAGACTATCAGTCGACATCCATGTTGAATGTCAGTCCCTCATCGCGAGCAGGCTCGCTCCCACAGGGGGGTATGGTGTTTTCGGGATCAGTGTTCATTCATGTCCTGAATAGCAGACAAACGTCAGTCCCCAGCTACTATTGTGCCCAGCTCCCCTATCTATAAGAGGCTGCGCACGATGAGTCTTTCCTCTTTCAAAATCGCCCACAAACTGATCACCGGCGCAGGTGCCATCGAGCAGCTCGCTGCTGAACTGACGCGTCTTGATGTCGATAACCCACTGATCGTTACCGATGCGGCCCTGGTCATGTCCGGCACAGTCGAGTTGGCGCTGGCTCATTTGGGAGATCGCACCTACGAAATTTTCGACCGGGTCCTGCCAGACCCGGAAATCGCCATCGTCGAGGACTGCATGCGGGTGTACCGCGACGGCGGGCATGACGGCTTGATCGGTCTGGGCGGCGGCAGTGCCATCGACATTGCCAAGAGCGTGGCGGCGTACGCCGGTTACCACGGTGCGCTGGAAGATCTGTTCGGTGTCGATCAGGTGCCGCGCAAAGGTCCGCCGCTGATTGCCATCCCGACCACCGCGGGCACCGGTTCGGAAGTCACCAACGTGGCGATCCTTTCCGACAAGGTCGCGCAGCTGAAAAAAGGCATCGTCAGCGACTATCTATTACCCGACGTGGCGCTGGTCAGTCCGCAAATGACCCTGACTTGTCCGCGCAGTGTCACTGCCGCCAGCGGCGTCGATGCACTGGTGCATGCCATCGAGTCCTATCTGTCGGTCAATGCCTCGCCGATCACCGATGCCCTCGCCATCGGCGCTATCAAGTTGATCGCCARGGCGCTGCCCAAGGCCTATGCCAATCCATCCAACCTGCAAGCCCGCGAAGACATGGCCACCGCCAGCCTGATGGCGGGCATGGCGTTCGGCAATGCCGGGGTTGGCGCGGTGCATGCGTTGGCGTATCCGCTGGGCGGACGCTTCAATATCGCCCACGGTGTCAGCAACGCCCTGTTGCTGCCCTATGTCATGACTTGGAACAAGATGGCCTGCGTAGAGCGCATGCAAGATATCGCCGAGGCCATGGGGGTGAAGACCGCTCATCTGAGTGCCAACGAAGCGGCGGACAAAGCCGTGGAGGCGATGACCGAGTTGTGTGCTGCGGTGGAGATTCCGCAAGGGCTGCACAGCTTCGGTGTACCGGAGGACGCGATTCCTTCCATGGCCGTCGAGGCTGCGGGGATTGAGCGCCTGATGCGCAATAATCCACGCAAGCTGAGCGCCGTCGATATCGAGAAGATCTACCGAGCGGCGTACTAGAGCCTCCCGTGACTTAATGATCGAAGGCAGGCCCAATCATCGCGGTCACAGTGCGCGCGCCAAAGTATGAGGTATACAATGCGCGCCATCGTGATTCCGCTCAAAAAGGTGCGTCATGCAGCCCTTCGTCATTGCTCCGTCGATTCTCTCCGCCGACTTCGCCCGCCTGGGTGAAGAAGTGGACAACGTCCTGGCCGCCGGTGCCGACTTCGTGCACTTCGATGTCATGGACAACCACTACGTGCCMAACCTGACCATCGGYCCGATGGTMTGCGCGGCRYTGCGCAAGTACGGCGTGACCGCGCCRATCGACGCGCACCTGATGGTCAGCCCGGTAGACCGCATCGTTGGTGACTTCATCGAAGCCGGCGCGACCTACATCACCTTCCACCCGGAAGCCTCGCAGCACGTCGATCGTTCCCTGCAACTGATCCGCGAAGGCGGCTGCAAGT
>NZ_JBFULH010000411.1:0-3709 GCF_056400445.1 Pseudomonas sp. P5_B2
GCTCTCGGTCGAGAAGCTGGCCGGCATCAAGGTACCCGACAAGGTCGACGTCATCCGCATCATGATGGCCGAGTTCTTCCGGATCACCAGCCACCTGCTGTTCCTGGGTACMTACATTCAGGACGTCGGCGCCATGACCCCGGTGTTCTTCACGTTCACCGACCGTCAGAAGGCGTACAMGGTGATCGAAGCCATTACCGGTTTCCGTCTGCACCCGGCCTGGTACCGCATTGGTGGCGTCGCTCACGACCTGCCGCGCGGCTGGGAAAAACTGGTGAAAGACTTCGTCGAGTGGATGCCAAAGCGTCTGGACGAGTACCAGAAAGCCGCCTTGGACAACAGCATCCTCAAAGGCCGGACTATCGGCGTCGCCGCCTACAACACCAAAGAGGCCCTGGAATGGGGTGTCACCGGTGCTGGCCTGCGTTCGACTGGTTGCGACTTCGACCTGCGCAAGGCTCGCCCATACTCCGGTTACGAAAACTTCGAATTTGAAGTGCCGCTGGCCGCCAACGGCGATGCCTACGATCGTTGCATCGTGCGCGTCGAAGAAATGCGCCAGAGCATCAAGATCATCGAGCAGTGCATGCGCAACATGCCGGAAGGCCCGTACAAGGCGGATCACCCGCTGACCACGCCGCCGCCGAAAGAGCGCACCCTGCAGCACATCGAGACCCTGATCACGCACTTCCTGCAAGTTTCGTGGGGCCCGGTCATGCCGGCCAACGAATCCTTCCAGATGATCGAAGCGACCAAGGGCATCAACAGTTATTACCTGACGAGCGATGGCGGCACCATGAGCTACCGCACCCGGATTCGTACCCCAAGCTTCCCGCACTTGCAGCAGATCCCTTCGGTGATCAAAGGCAGCATGGTCGCGGACTTGATTGCGTACCTGGGTAGTATCGATTTCGTTATGGCCGACGTGGACCGCTAAGCATGAACAGCACGCTTATCCAGACAGACCGTTTCACCTTGAGTGAAACCGAGCGCTCGGCCATCGAGCACGAGCTGCATCACTACGAAGACCCGCGCGCGGCGTCGATCGAAGCCCTGAAGATCGTCCAGAAGGAACGTGGCTGGGTGCCGGATGGCGCTCTGTACGCCATCGGCGAGATCCTCGGCATCCCGGCCAGCGACGTAGAAGGCGTGGCGACGTTCTATAGCCAGATCTTCCGTCAGCCGGTTGGCCGTCACATCATTCGCGTCTGCGACAGCATGGTCTGCTACATCGGCGGCCACGAGTCCGTGGYCAGCGAAATCCAGAGCAATCTGGGCATCGGCCTGGGTCAGACCACCGCCGACGGTCGTTTCACCCTGCTGCCGGTCTGCTGCCTCGGCAACTGTGACAAGGCGCCGGCGTTGATGATCGACGACGACACTTTCGGTGATGTGCAGCCTGCCGGCGTTGCCAAATTGCTCGAGGGCTACGTATGACCCTGACTTCCTTCGGCCCAGCCAACCTCATCAAGCGGTCGGCCGAGACTCACCCGCTGACCTGGCGTCTGCGTGACGACGGCGAAGCCGTGTGGCTCGACGAGTACCAGGCCAAGAACGGTTACGCCGCTGCGCGCAAAGCCTTCGCCGACATGGCTCAGGACGACATCGTCCAGACCGTCAAGGATTCGGGCCTGAAAGGTCGCGGCGGCGCAGGCTTCCCCACTGGCGTTAAGTGGGGCCTGATGCCCAAAGACGAATCCATCAACATCCGCTACCTGCTGTGCAACGCGGATGAAATGGAGCCGAACACCTGGAAAGACCGCATGCTGATGGAGCAACTGCCCCATCTGCTGATCGAAGGCATGCTGATCAGTGCTCGCGCGCTGAAAACCTACCGTGGCTACATCTTCCTGCGTGGTGAATACACCACTGCCGCCAAGCACCTCAACCGTGCCGTGGAAGAAGCCAAGGCAGCGGGCCTGCTGGGTAAAAACATCCTGGGCAGCGGCTTCGATTTCGAACTGTTCGTCCACACCGGTGCCGGGCGTTACATCTGCGGTGAAGAAACCGCACTGATCAACTCCCTCGAAGGCCGCCGCGCCAACCCGCGTTCCAAGCCGCCCTTCCCTGCCGCCGTTGGCGTATGGGGCAAGCCGACCTGCGTGAACAACGTTGAAACCCTGTGCAACGTGCCGGCGATCATCGCCGACGGCGTGGACTGGTACAAATCGTTGGCTCGCGAAGGCAGTGAAGACATGGGCACCAAGCTCATGGGCTTCTCCGGCAAGGTCAAAAACCCTGGCCTGTGGGAACTGCCATTCGGCGTCACCGGTCGCGAGCTGTTCGAAGACTACGCCGGCGGCATGCGCGACGGTTACAAGCTCAAGTGCTGGCAGCCTGGCGGCGCCGGTACCGGTTTCCTGTTGCCGGAACACCTGGACGCACAAATGTACGCCGGCGGCATCGCCAAAGTCGGCACCCGTATGGGTACCGGCCTGGCCATGGCGGTGGACGACAGCGTCAACATGGTGTCCCTGCTGCGCAACATGGAAGAGTTCTTCTCCCGCGAATCCTGCGGCTTCTGCACCCCGTGCCGTGACGGTTTGCCGTGGAGCGTCAAGCTCCTGCGCTCCATCGAAAACGGTGAAGGGCAAGCCGGCGATATCGAGACCCTGCTGGGTCTGGTCGGTTTCCTCGGCCCAGGCAAGACCTTCTGTGCTCACGCACCGGGCGCCGTGGAGCCGTTGGGCAGCGCAATCAAATACTTCCGCCATGRGTTTGAAGCCGGCATCGCGCCAACCAGCGCCGCCGTCCCGCCTCTGGCAAGGCCGATCGTAATCGGCGCGTAAACGCTTAAAAAGGCGAAGGGTCCGTGCCCTTCGCCYTCTCGTGTGAGGACGCCTTCAACGGCTGTGTTGATTCACGCGAATACAAGATTCCATTAGCCACGCCCGCTGACACCGGGCCAACGAAGAACTTTGAACCATGGCCACTATCCACGTAGACGGCAAAGAGCTCGAAGTCGATGGGGCAGACAACCTGTTACAGGCATGTCTGTCGCTAGGCCTCGATATCCCTTATTTCTGCTGGCACCCAGCCCTTGGCAGCGTTGGCGCTTGCCGCCAGTGCGCGGTCAAGCAGTACACCGACGAGAACGACACCCGTGGTCGTATCGTCATGTCCTGCATGACCCCCGCCACCGATGGCACCTGGATCTCCATCGAAGATGAAGAATCCAAGGCTTTCCGCGCCAGTGTTGTTGAATGGCTGATGACCAACCACCCTCACGACTGCCCGGTCTGTGAAGAAGGCGGTCACTGCCACCTGCAAGACATGACGGTAATGACCGGCCACAACGAGCGCCGTTACCGCTTCACCAAGCGCACCCACCAGAACCAGCAACTGGGCCCGTTCATTTCCCACGAGATGAACCGCTGCATCGCTTGCTACCGCTGCGTGCGCTTCTATAAGGATTACGCTGGCGGCACCGACCTCGGTGTGTTCGGCGCCCACGACAACGTGTACTTCGGTCGCGTTGAAGACGGCGTACTGKAAAGCGAGTTCTCCGGCAACCTCACCGAGGTCTGCCCGACCGGTGTGTTCACCGACAAGACTCACTCCGAGCGCTACAACCGCAAGTGGGACATGCAGTTCTCGCCGAGCATCTGCCATGGCTGCTCCAGCGGTTGCAACATCTCCCCGGGTGAGCGCTACGGTGAGCTGCGTCGAATCGAAAACCGTTTCAACGGTTCGGTCAACCAGTACTTCC
>NZ_JBFULH010000412.1:0-3707 GCF_056400445.1 Pseudomonas sp. P5_B2
ATTAGCTTACTTGGTGCATAATCACCGCCCCCAATCGACTCACCTTCTGAGTTTGTCGACTGGTCTCATGGTGGCTGTGCGCGGGATACCTTCGGGTATGCCGGGTTTACCAAGTGCTCGGTCCGCGAACCTGCGTACAGCTGCCACCTTCCATCGCGTCGCGGCGATTAGTGGCAGCTCCATTACTTACTTGGAGCTTCACCATGATCAAAGAAACACCAAATCCCCCGGAAACCGACGACGTTTCCCCCTACGAATCCATCGATTCCAAAAAATTTCACGACGCTGCCGAACGCGCGTTGAATCACTACCTCAACCCCGCCGCGCTCAAATCACCGCCCACCCGCAAACCCAGCACGATGTTCATGCTCGCACCGGACCTCAAAGACGARGACCTGCTGGCCCACACCTGTGAATCGCTGGCCCAGGCCAGTGTGATGGCCGGCGATTTTGCCGGCTATCTGGAAGGCCCGCACCGCAACACGGCCATGGCGATCCAGCAAATCGTCATGCTGGCAGAACTGGCGGTGAACCGGATGCTGGATAACCTCGAMCTSCCAAAAYCCACGCAACACCGCTRATCCCCCAGCAGAAACCAATCCCCTGCGGGAGTGAGCCTGCTCGCGATGAAGGTGAATCAGTCGACATCGATGTTGAATGTTAATCCGCTATCGCGAGCAGGCTCGCTCCCACAATGAATCGACGTACACCCGCCGCTCTTCACCACTCATCAGGCCGAGCGTTAGCTCGCCTGCAGCTCTTGATCTTGATCCACCCGCCCCTTCGGGAGGCTGAGTGGAGGTGTTCATCCGGGGAGTGGCGCGTAGCGCCGTTCGACGCAGTCGAACACGCTGCATGTAGGTCGAAGCGGAGCCGACCGGAGGGCAGTGTCCCCGGATGGATACCGGAGCGAAGGAACGCCGAGCCTTAGCGAGGGGCCGGACGCTCGGGGCGAGCCTTTTTTTGCTTACTTTTTTTTGGCGTTTGCCGTTTGAAAAAAAAGTGAGGCGCCGTAAGGGCGAAACCCTAAGTGGCCGTTACCGCAGAAACGGATATGTACACCAAAAACAACAACATGGTCGACCCGAAGGCCGCCAAGTCAAAAGCAACCTGTCCAAACCCTGAACACACACCCGGAAACATCCCGAACCATTGAAACCACCCCCCACCTGCCCCATCTAACACCCATACCCAATGCGCAGGTGCCCCATGAGCGACCAGCAAGAATTCCCCGAAGACCCAAGCGACGACACCGACACCGACACCGAGCACACCGAACACCACTCCACCGGCAAAGGCCTCGCCCTGCCCGGCCAGAACCTGCCGGACAAGGTCTACATCATCCCGATCCACAACCGCCCGTTCTTCCCGGCCCAAGTGCTGCCGGTCATAGTCAACGAAGAACCGTGGGCCGAGACACTGGACCTGGTCAGCAAAGCCGATCACCACTCCCTGGCCCTGTTCTACATGGACTCGCCTCAGGAAGACCCGCGTCATTTCAATACCGGCGCATTGCCGGAGTACGGCACGCTGGTCAAGGTGCACCACGCCAGTCGTGAAAACGGCAAACTGCAATTCGTCGCCCAGGGCCTGACCCGGGTGCGCATCAAAACCTGGCTCAAGCACCACCGCCCGCCGTACCTGGTGGAAGTCGAATACCCGCACCAGCCGACCGAGCCGACCGACGAGGTCAAGGCCTACGGCATGGCGCTGATCAACGCGATCAAGGAACTGCTGCCGCTCAACCCGCTGTACAGCGAAGAGCTGAAAAACTACCTCAACCGCTTCAGCCCCAACGATCCGTCGCCACTGACCGACTTCGCCGCCGCCCTGACCTCGGCCACCGGCAGTGAGCTGCAAGAAGTGCTCGATTGCGTGCCCATGCTCAAGCGCATGGAAAAAGTCCTGCCGATGCTGCGCAAGGAAGTCGAAGTCGCACGCCTGCAAAAAGAGATTTCCGCCGAAGTTAATCGCAAGATCGGCGAGCATCAGCGCGAGTTTTTCCTCAAGGAACAACTCAAGGTCATTCAGCAAGAGCTGGGATTGACCAAGGACGACCGCAGCGCCGACATCGAGCAGTTCGAGCAACGCCTGACCGGTAAAGTCCTCTCGCCGCAGGCGCAGAAACGCATCGAAGAGGAAATGAACAAACTGTCGATCCTCGAAACCGGCTCACCGGAGTACGCGGTCACCCGCAACTATCTAGACTGGGCGACCTCGGTGCCGTGGGGCGTGTACGGCGAGGACAAACTCGACCTCAAGCACGCGCGCAAGGTGCTGGACAAACACCACGCCGGTCTCGACGACATCAAGGACCGCATCCTCGAATTCCTCGCGGTCGGAGCTTACAAAGGCGAGATCAGCGGTTCCATCGTGTTGCTGGTCGGCCCACCGGGCGTGGGTAAAACCAGTGTCGGCAAATCCATTGCCGAATCCCTGGGCCGGCCGTTCTACCGTTTCAGCCTCGGCGGCATGCGCGATGAAGCCGAGATCAAAGGTCATCGCCGCACGTACATCGGCGCGCAACCGGGCAAACTGGTGCAGGCGCTCAAAGACGTCGAAGTGATGAACCCGGTGATCATGCTCGACGAGATCGACAAGATGGGCCAAAGCTACCAGGGCGACCCTGCCTCGGCGCTGCTGGAAACCCTCGATCCGGAACAGAACGTCGAATTTCTCGACCACTACCTGGACCTGCGTCTGGACCTGTCGAAAGTGCTGTTCGTGTGCACCGCCAACACCCTGGACTCGATCCCCGGCCCATTGCTGGACCGCATGGAAGTGATTCGCCTGTCGGGTTACATCACCGAAGAAAAAATCGCCATCGCCAAGCGCCACCTGTGGCCCAAGCAGCTGGAAAAGGCCGGTGTGTCCAAAGGCAGCCTGAGCATCAGCGACAGCGCCCTCAAAGCATTGATCGACGGTTATGCCCGTGAAGCCGGCGTGCGTCAGTTGGAGAAACAACTGGGCAAACTGGTGCGCAAAGCCGTGGTGAAGTTGATCGACGCCCCCAAAGCGGTGATCAAACTCGGCCCGAAAGATCTTGAAGTCTCACTCGGTCATCCGGTGTTCCGCAACGAGCAAGTCCTGTCCGGCACCGGTGTTATCACCGGTCTTGCCTGGACCAGCATGGGCGGCGCGACCTTGCCGATAGAAGCCACGCGCATCCACACGCTGAACCGTGGTTTCAAACTCACCGGGCAACTGGGCGATGTGATGAAAGAGTCGGCGGAAATCGCCTACAGCTACGTCAGCTCGAATCTGAAGTCGTTCGGTGGTGATCCGAAGTTCTTCGACGAAGCCTTCGTCCACCTGCACGTCCCGGAAGGCGCCACCCCGAAAGACGGCCCAAGCGCCGGCGTGACCATGGCCAGCGCCCTGCTCTCGCTTGCACGCAACCAGCCGCCGAAAAAAGGCGTGGCCATGACCGGCGAACTGACGTTGACCGGGCATGTACTGCCGATTGGCGGGGTGCGCGAGAAGGTGATTGCGGCACGGCGGCAGAAGATCTTTGAGTTGATTTTGCCGGAGCCTAACCGAGGGAGTTTTGAGGAACTGCCGGATTACCTGAAAGAAGGGATTACCGTGCATTTCGCCAAGCGTTTTGCAGATGTGGCGAAGATTCTCTTCTGACAACTTTTTAGCGTCTGTACGACCGCCATCGCCAGCAGGCTAGCTCCCACAGGTTGTTCACTGTCCCCTGTGGG
>NZ_JBFULH010000413.1:0-3676 GCF_056400445.1 Pseudomonas sp. P5_B2
AGTCTGACCAACGCACTGGATAAAGTATTGGCGCCACTGACAGTGGGCTCGAGGCTCAAAGACGAATACAAGCAAAAACTCCATGGCTTACTGCTGCTGGCCCATGACCGACAGCAACACTTGTTGGAAGAGTTTTTACAGGAAGCGTTCCTGCTGCCCATGAACTGTGGAATCGATGTGATGAGCTGGGCGAAAACGCCGGTGCATCAGATTCTCACTACCGTACTGGACTCAAAAGACTCACACGCACTTGCACGCACACTGCGACCACTGTTGCGCCATACCGAAGCCGCTGTCCGGTTGCAATTGAGCAACAAGGCCTTGCGCGCACTCCTTAGCACTGCCCGCTGGATGGACACATCGGATGGGGAATTGCGACTGTCATTCAAAACCCTGTACTTGTTCAATCGTTTCAACCATTTCCTGATCGCTTACCAGCAACCGGAAGAAGGCCTGCTGAGTTACCTGGAGTTCGCCAATGGCTTCGGCAGAGAAGCGCAAACCGTCAACGGCCGTCTGGCCCAATTGATGAACTGGACAACGACTGAAGTCACCGCGTTCACCTCAAAACTGATTTCCGGGCGGGCCCAGACAATGAGGGACATCGATTGGGTGATGCGCTGTCACGACACCTGTAAAGCCAGCGGGCTCAGCGCTACCGCTCTGCTGAAGGCCGTGAACCTGAATAACGACAGTCCGGTCAATCAATGGAAGGCCGTCGGTGAAGCGATCATGGCGGCCAGTCACTAACCCACTACATGCTCAAGGAATGAACATGTCTGTTGCTATTGAAAAACAAATCAACGAAAGCCTGCGTGATGCGCAGCTTGGTCTCTATCTGTCAGCGATCGCGCCGCAAGACAAGACCCTGAAAGAACTGAAGATTGCAGAACACCTGAAAACGGCCACCGATCTTTATCACTATTGGTTGCTTGACGTGCTGGTCAGCCAGGATGTGCCGACCAGCCCGGTCGCCTGCGCCATTGCCAGTCTGCAGCAATACATCAACAGTATTCTGGCCAATATGGAGCCGGGATATCACACCGCCCAGATTCCAGCAGCTCACGTCGAAACCTGGCGCACCGTCATGCATCACTACCAGGACTGGGTGACCCATCAACGTCTTCACTACTTCCCCGCGGCCTATCTTGATCCGACACTTCGCAAGACCAGAACCGAAAGCTTCGAACAACTGGAGAACGACCTCAACCGCAACCAGCTTACTGCCGAGTCGGTGCAAACGGCTGTGCTGGCCTATCTGTCTCGACTGGAGGAAGTGGCCAACCTGGAAATCGTCAATGGCTACATCGATGGCGAGGTCAACAACTTCGACGAAAGCACCTATTACTTCATTGCTAAATCCCGTGCCGCCAATACCTGGTATTGGCGCTATATGGACATGTCCCGTCGTCCCTTCGTGCCCGGTTCCAGGACTGACAAATATGATGCACCGGAACCACAGGCATGGTCCGACTGGCATCGCATCAATCTGCCTGTCTCCGAAAGTGCCATCGAGCACACCATTCGTCCGGTCATATTCAACAACCGTTTGTACGTAATCTGGGCCGAATGCATCTTTCAGGATCAGGCGATCAAAGCAGATGACAAGAATAAAACCTGTCCTTTGTTACGTCTGAACATGTGTTTCAAAAAGTATGACGGCAGCTGGAGTACGCCACAGACTTGTGTGCAAGGTTACTGTTCAGCCGAATCTGCGGTAGGCATGAGTCTGGCAACATTGAAGGATGAAACAAGAACCATTGTGACTGTTCAATCATCCTCCACACTCTCCGCTGTCTTGCATATCGGGGAATATGGGAGCGAAGACTTTAATATTTCTTTTGTGAAATTTTGCATGTCGGTCGATATCGACAAGGACGCACGCCTCACTTCAGTGGTTCGATCCGATAAATTTGAAGATTCGGACACAAAAATCATTGATCTTCTCAAGTGCTGGCCCTCCAAAAAACCAGCGTTGCTCCAGTACCGGTACAAATCAGCCGCGTTGATAGCTCCTTGTATTGATTCCCAAAAGGATGACACGTTGGGTACGGCGTACTTCATCAACTTCAAGAACTCCCGCCAACCCATTCGTATGAATATCGCGTTCGCCAGGCACCTGATCGAGCGCGCAGAAGACAGCATGGATATATTGCTGAGCTGGTCCTCTCAGCACTTGCAAGAGCCACCATTGGGGACCGGCAAACTCCCTGAGCAACTGGATTTTTACGGAGCCTACGGTCGCTACTTCGTCGAGCTATTTCTATACCTTCCGTGGCTGGTGGCACACCGCTTTAACCAGGAACGCCAATACGGCGAAGCCGAACGTTGGTTGCAGTACCTGTTCAATCCCTCGCGAAAAGCAGTCAGTGGCGCCAACCCGGATTACTGGAACGCGGTGCCACTGATCTCCGACACGACCAAGCCCGGTCAATCCAGTTATGCCATCCAGGGGGTACAGGATCCGCACCAGATTGCACTGAGTCATCCGGTGCACTTTCGCAAAGCCTTGTACATGCTCTATATCGACATTCTGCTCAATCGCGGCGACGCGGCTTACCGCGAATTGACGCCCGACAGCCTGTCCGATGCGAAGCTCTGGTACCTGTGTGCACAGAACCTGTTAGGGCCACGACCGGATATCAGGCAAACCGATCTGTGGGCAGCGCTCACGTTGAAAAAATTCAGCGAGGAGCCTAATAAAAAACTGTATGACTTGGAAAAAAAACTGGCTAGCGAGAGTACGTCTGAAGTGGCGGGCGCCGCCTCAAGGCTGGCCCCTCAAGTATGTGTCCGACCTTACACCCAATCATCCTCGGCGGATGCGGTTGACGCCCCGCATTCGCGAGTCCCCTTCAACCCCGTGCTATTCCCGCGCTGGGACAAGCTTGAAAGTCGCCTGCACAACCTCAGGCACAATCTCGACATTGTCGGCCGCCCCTTGCGGCTTGCGCTCTTCGCGACGTCGGCAGCGCCAGACAATCAGCTCGGCACCAATCCCCCGCGCGCTTCCGAGCCCGGCATGGCCCAGCGGCCCGATACGGTGATTCCGCCTTACCGTTTCAGTGTCCTGCATGCTCATGCCATGAGTGCGGTAGACACGGTGATTCAGTTCGGCGCAACGCTGATGTCGTTCATCGAACRCAGCGAGCAGGCCAGTTATCAGGAACTCCAGCAACAGCACGTGTGGGATATCGCCAGCATTACGGTAGACCTGCAGACCCAGGCCCTGAAAATCGACCAGAAAACCCGGGAGGAGTTACTGGCCAGTAAAGCCATCGTTGAAAACCGCCGGGATTACTACCGTCAGTTGGTCAACGAGGTGGTCAATCCGGAAGAAGTGGCGGCCGCTGCTCTCCATCTGGAGGGGCGTATCGCTGAAGCAAACGCCCAAGCGGCCAATGCAACTGGCCAGGGGTTGAAGGTCATTCCTAATATTTTTGGCACATCGGACGGTGGCGCGCGTGTGGAGGGTGGCCCCTTCGCCATGATGGCCCTGGCTCAAGGTGTAGCGACCGTGGCCTACGGCGCTAGCGAAGCCCTGGCACTCGCCGCGCAGTACCGACGCCGCTATCAGGACTGGACGCTCGCCCACGACCAGGCAAAACTCGAAATAGCCCGGATTGATGCACAACTGGCGTTGGAGGCCGAACGAGAAACCGCCTCACGACTGCTG
>NZ_JBFULH010000414.1:0-3674 GCF_056400445.1 Pseudomonas sp. P5_B2
GGTAACACGACAATGAAACGTACTTTCCAACCAAGCACTATCAAACGCGCTCGTACCCACGGTTTCCGTGCTCGCATGGCTACCAAGAACGGTCGTGCCGTCCTGTCGCGTCGTCGCGCCAAAGGTCGTGCGCGTCTGGCAGTTTGATAATCCGGCACTGGAGGTGAGTCAGGACTTCAGTCGGGAAAAGCGTCTGCTTACTCCCCGGCATTTCAAGGCAGTCTTTGACTCCCCTACCGGCAAGGTTCCGGGGAAAAATCTCCTGCTCCTAGCGCGCAACAACGATCTTGATCACCCCCGTCTCGGGTTGGTTATCGGGAAAAAGAGCGTAAAGCTCTCCGTCGAGCGCAATCGCCTCAAACGTCTGATGCGCGAATCGTTCCGTCTGCACCAGGATTCACTGGTCGGCTGGGACATTGTTATCGTCGCGCGCAAAGGTTTGGGTGACGTAGAAAACCCCGAATTGATTCAGCATTTCGGCAAACTCTGGAAGCGTCTGGCACGCAGCACGCCGGTACCARCAGTCAAAACCGAAACTGTAGGGGTAGACAGTCCGAATGCGTAAACTGGCACTCGTTCCGATCCAGTTTTATCGCTATGCCATTAGTCCTCTGATGGCCAGTCACTGTCGCTTCTACCCCAGTTGTTCCTGCTACGCGTTAGAGGCCATAGAAAATCATGGTCTTCTGCGCGGTGGCTGGCTGGCCTTTCGTCGTTTAGGTCGCTGTCATCCGTGGAATCCCGGTGGTTATGACCCGGTTCCATCTATCCCTACCTCCCGTTCTTCTTCGATGGCCGAGTAATCATGGATATCAAACGCACGATCCTGATCGTCGCCCTGGCAATCGTGTCCTACGTTATGGTTCTTAAATGGAACCAGGACTATGGCCAGGCTGCCCTGCCGACTCAGAATGTTGCTTCCAGTACTACCGCACCGGGTCTACCGGATACGGCAACTGGCAATAATGCTTCTGTCAGTGACGACATTCCACGCGCCGCAAGCGATACCAGTGCCACTGCACCTGCTGAAACACCAGTAGCGGCAAGCAAAGACCTCATCCAGATCAAAACGGATGTGCTCAACCTGGCCGTCGATCCACAAGGTGGTGATGTTGCCCAGCTGACGCTGCCGCTGTATCCACGTCGCCAGGACCATCCGGATATCCCTTTCCAGTTGTTCGATAACGGCAACGAGCTGACCTATCTGGCTCAAAGCGGTTTGATCGGCACTGATGGTCCGGACGCAAGTCCTGCCGGTCGCCCGGTTTGGTCCTCGGAGAAGAAGGTTTACCAACTGGCTGACGGTCAGGACCAATTGGTCGTAGACCTGAAGTTCAGCAAGGACGGCGTCAACTACATCAAGCGTTTCACTCTGAAACGCGGCCAGTACGATGTCGGCGTTTCCTACTTGATCGACAACGAAAGCGCCAAGCCTTGGTCGGGTGCGATGTTCGCCCAACTGAAACGTGACGCCAGCTCCGATCCTTCTTCCAGCACTGCCACCGGCACCGCGACTTACCTGGGCGCAGCCCTGTGGACAAGTAACGAGCCGTACAAGAAAGTGTCGATGAAGGACATGGACAAGGCTGCGCTGAAAGAAACCGTCAACGGTGGTTGGGTTGCCTGGTTGCAACATTACTTCGTGACCGCGTGGATTCCGGCGAAGGGCGAAAACAATCTCGTCCAGACCCGTAAAGACAGCAAAGGCAACTACATCATCGGCTATACCGCCCCGGCAATGACGGTTGCGCCAGGTGCGAAAGGTGAAGTCAGCGCTGTTCTGTACGCAGGTCCGAAAAGTCAGGCAGTACTGAAAGAGTTGTCCCCAGGTCTGGAACTGACCGTCGACTACGGCATTCTGTGGTTTATTGCCCAGCCAATCTTCTGGCTGTTGCAACATATCCACGCGCTGGTCGGTAACTGGGGCTGGTCGATCATCTTCCTGACCATGCTGATCAAAGGGATTTTCTTCCCTCTGTCGGCAGCCAGCTACAAATCCATGGCACGCATGCGTGCAGTGGCACCGAAACTGGCCGCGCTGAAAGAGCAACATGGCGACGACCGGCAGAAGATGTCGCAAGCCATGATGGAGCTGTACAAGAAAGAGAAGATCAATCCGCTGGGTGGTTGCTTGCCAATCCTCGTGCAGATGCCGGTATTCCTTTCGCTGTACTGGGTTCTGCTGGAAAGCGTTGAAATGCGCCAGGCACCGTTCATGCTGTGGATCACCGACCTGTCGATCAAGGATCCGTTCTTCATTCTGCCGATCATCATGGGTGCAACCATGTTCATCCAGCAGCAGTTGAACCCGACACCTCCGGACCCGATGCAGGCCAAGGTGATGAAGCTGATGCCAATCATCTTCACCTTCTTCTTCCTGTGGTTCCCGGCTGGTCTGGTGCTGTACTGGGTAGTGAACAACTGCCTGTCCATCGCCCAACAGTGGTACATCACACGTAAAGTCGAAGCGGCTACTAACGCAGCGGCCTGATTTACACTGTAGATAACCACTCAAAACGCCCCCTAGTGGGGCGTTTTGCTATCTGTCACTTTTGTCTGGATACCGGTTTATGAGCGCTCCTCGTGAAACCATCGCAGCTGTCGCAACCGCTCAAGGTCGCGGCGGCGTGGGTATTGTCCGAATTTCCGGCCCGTTGGCGAGCGTTGCGGCCAAGGCTATCAGCGGTCGGGAATTGAAACCCCGGTTTGCCCATTACGGGCCGTTCCTCAGTCAAAACGAAGAGGTGTTGGACGAAGGCATCGCGTTGTATTTCCCGGGACCGAACTCTTTCACCGGCGAAGACGTGCTTGAACTGCAGGGTCATGGCGGACCGATCGTTCTGGATATGTTGCTCAAGCGCTGCCTGGAGCTGGGCTGTCGTCTTGCCCGTCCCGGAGAATTCAGCGAGCGCGCCTTCCTCAATGACAAACTCGACCTGGCTCAGGCTGAAGYCATCGCCGACTTGATCGAGGCAAGTTCTGCACAAGCTGCACGCAATGCACTGCGTTCCTTGCAAGGCGCCTTTTCCCAACGTGTGCATAACCTCACAGAGCAGCTGATAGGCCTGCGTATCTATGTCGAGGCGGCAATCGACTTTCCGGAGGAAGAAATCGACTTCCTCGCTGATGGTCATGTATTGGCCATGCTCGATAAAGTACGCGATGAATTATCCACCGTGCTTCGCGAAGCCGGGCAGGGCGCCTTGCTTCGTGACGGGATGACGGTAGTGATTGCCGGTCGGCCGAATGCCGGTAAATCAAGCTTATTGAATGCCTTGGCAGGTCGGGAAGCGGCGATCGTGACCGAGATTGCCGGCACAACCCGGGACATTCTTCGCGAACATATCCACATTGATGGCATGCCATTGCACGTAGTGGATACCGCTGGTCTGCGAGATACCGACGATCATGTGGAAAAAATCGGTGTCGAACGGGCGCTGAAAGCCATCGGTGAAGCGGATCGTGTGTTGCTGGTCGTTGATGCGACGGCGCCCGAAGCGTTGGACCCCTTCGCATTGTGGCCGGAATTCCTCGAAATCCGCCCCGATCCAGCGAAAGTCACGCTGATTCGTAACAAGGCTGATCTGACGGGCGAAGCCATTGCCCTGGAAGTCAGTGAAGATGGCCACGTCACCATCAGTTTGAGTGCCAAGTCTGCTGGCGAAGGCTTGGAG
>NZ_JBFULH010000415.1:0-3665 GCF_056400445.1 Pseudomonas sp. P5_B2
TCTGTAGGAGCTGTCGAGTGAAACGAGGCTGCGATCTCTTTGTCTTGATGATATGAGATAGAGCAGCCTCGGCTGCTCTTTTGCTTTATGAGAGAACACCCATGACCGCCGCCAAAAACCGCATTCTAGAGCTGCGTGCTGAGCTGGATCAGCACAACTATCGCTACCACGTGCTGGACGAGCCGAGTATTCCGGACGCCGAATACGACCGCTTGTTCCACGAGCTCAAGGCCCTTGAAGCGGCCAACCCCGAACTGATTACCAGCGATTCGCCGACCCAGCGTGTGGGCAGCGCCGCGCTATCGGCGTTCACGCAGGTGCGTCACGAGGTGCCGATGCTCAGCCTCGGTAACGCCTTCGAAGAAACCGACATGCGCGAGTTCGATCGCCGGGTGACGGAAGGCCTGGACTTGCCGGCCGGTGATCTGTTCGGTGGCGGTGCGACKGTGGAATACAGCTGCGAACCCAAACTCGATGGCCTGGCGGTCAGCTTGCTGTATCAGGACGGCGTGCTGGTACGCGGCGCAACCCGCGGCGACGGTACCACTGGCGAAGACATCAGCGTCAACGTGCGCACCGTGCGCAACATCCCGCTCAAGCTACACGGCACTGGCTGGCCCGCGACCCTGGAAGTGCGCGGCGAAGTGTTCATGTCCAAGGCCGGTTTCGAACGACTCAACGCTACCCAACTGGAAGTCGGCGGCAAGACCTTCGCCAACCCGCGTAACGCGGCAGCCGGCAGCTTGCGACAGCTGGATTCGAAGATCACTGCCAACCGCCCGCTGGAATTCTGCTGCTACGGCATCGGCCAGATTTCCGCGGACATTGCCGACACGCATATTGGTAATCTCAAGCAGCTCCAAGTGTGGGGCATGCCGATCAGTCATGAGCTGAAGCTGGCGCACGGCATCGACGAATGCCTGGATTACTACCGCGATATTGGCGAGCGCCGTAACGGGCTGGCTTACGAAATCGACGGCGTGGTGTTCAAGGTCAACAGCATCGCCTACCAACGTGAGTTGGGTTTCCGCGCGCGCGAACCGCGCTGGGCGATCGCGCACAAATTCCCGGCGATGGAAGAACTCACCGAGCTGCTAGACGTCGAGTTCCAGGTCGGTCGTACCGGCGCCGTCACACCTGTGGCGCGCTTGAAGCCGGTCAAGGTGGCCGGTGTCACCGTGGCCAATGCGACCTTGCACAACATGGATGAAGTTGCGCGTCTGGGCCTGATGATCGGCGATACGGTGATCATTCGCCGTGCGGGTGACGTGATTCCTCAAGTGGTACAGGTGGTGCTTGAGCGCCGCCCGGAAAATGCCCGGCCGGTACAGATTCCCGAGCAGTGCCCGGTGTGCGGCTCGCAGGTCGAGCGCACGCAACTGGTCAAACGCAGTAAAGGTCGCGAGACCCTCAGCGAGGGCGCGGTGTACCGCTGCGTCGGTCGTCTGGCCTGCGGTGCGCAGCTTAAGCAGGCGATCATTCACTTCGTTTCCCGTCGCGCAATGGACATCGAGGGTCTGGGGGACAAGAGCGTCGAGCAACTGGTCGACGAAGGCCTGGTGAGTTCGCCGGCGGATTTGTATGCCCTGAAGTTCGACGACATTGTCGATCTGGAAGGGTTTGCCGAAGTGTCGAGCAACAAGCTGCTGAGTGCCATCGAGGACAGCAAAAAGCCGAGCTTGGCGCGCTTCATCTACGCCCTAGGGATTCCGGATGTCGGCGAAGAAACGGCCAAGGTGCTGGCGCGCTCTCTCGGTTCGCTGGTGCGGGTTCAGCAGGCATTGCCGCACGTCCTGACGTACTTGCCGGATGTCGGCCTGGAAGTGGCTCACGAGATTCACAGCTTCTTCGAGGATGCGCATAACCAGCAAGTGATCGAAGAACTGCTCAAGCACGGCTTGCAGATTCAGGATCAAGGCGAGCTGGGTGCCGAGTTTGCGGCGAGCACCACGCTGGGCGGCTTTCTCGACAAGTTGCACATCCCTTCGGTAGGGCCGGGCGGCGCGCAGAAGCTGGCGGACAAGTTTGGTTCGCTGGAAGCGGTGATGAGTGCTGATTGGCTGGACATGCGTCAGGCGCTGCCGGAGAAGCAGGCCAATTCGGTTCGCGAGTTTTTTGCGGTTGAGGACAATCGCCAGCTCGCTCAGGCTGCCGAGAAGCAGCTGCGCGATTTTGGCATGCACTGGCAGAGCGAGAAGAAAGTCGTCGAAGGCTTGCCGCTGGCAGGGCAAACCTGGGTGCTGACCGGTTCGCTTGAATTGATGAGCCGTGACGTTGCCAAGGACAAGCTCGAAAGCCTTGGCGCCAAGGTGGCAGGTTCGGTGTCGGCCAAAACCCATTGCGTGGTGGCAGGGCCGGGGGCTGGTTCCAAGTTGGCCAAGGCTAATGAGCTGGGGTTGAAAGTGTTCAATGAAGAAGCGTTCGTTGAATTCCTGAACCAACACGGCATCCCTGTCGAGTAGTGATCGTTCCAACGCTCCGCGTGGGAATGCCGCCCCGGACGCTCCGCGTCCCTGTGATGCGGAGCGCCACTAGATGCATACCCACGCAGAGCGTGGGAACGATCGCTGCGTAAGAGTGATCTAGTCTTGGCAAGCCCCAGGGAGAGATCGCCATGTACCGCTTCTTCGAACAGCTCAGCTCGCGCATCGCAGCGCCCTTCATCGGTGAAGGCTCGCGCAACAGCAAGGTCTGGCAGTGCCGTTGCGGGCAGTCGCTATTCTTTGGCAACAGCCAGTGCCTGGCCTGTACGGCGGCGCTGGGTTATCAACCCGAACAGAGTCGCTTGTCGTCGCTGCAACCGGGTTTGCAGGCTGATACCTGGTTACTCGATGCCGAGCCGCAAGCCGGAGTGTTCCGCCGCTGCGCCAATCTTGATTCCCCGGCTGCGTGCAACTGGCTACTCCCGGCCAATGACCACGATGCGCTGTGCATCGCCTGTAGCCTGAATCACACCATCCCCGACCTGTCGATTGCGGAAAATCACGACCGCTGGTGCAAAGTGGAAACGGCCAAGCGGCGTCTGGTCGCGCAGTTGATCAGCCTGGGGTTGCAGGTGATTCCCAAAACCCTCGACGAAGACACCGGTCTGGCGTTTGATTTTGTCGGAGTCGACCTGGAAGGCAAGTCGCCGACCACTGGACACGCCAACGGCCTGATCACCCTCGACATCAAAGAAGCCGATGACGCCCATCGCGAGCAGCTCCGGGTGCAAATGCACGAGCCCTATCGCACGCTGCTCGGGCATTTTCGGCATGAGGTCGGGCATTACTACTGGGACCGGCTGATCGCCAACAGCCAGTGGCTGGAACCGTTCCGCGGATTGTTCGGTGACGAGCGTGCGAGCTACGCAGAGGCGCTGGAACGGCATTACCAGCAAGGCGCTCCGCTCGACTGGCAACAAGAATGCGTCAGCGCCTACGCGACCATGCACCCGTGGGAAGACTGGGCAGAAACCTGGGCGCATTACCTGCACATGATGGATGCGGTGGACACCGCTCTCGGGTTTGGAATGAGTGCGCGGGAACTGGATTTCGATTACCCGCCCTTTCAGTTGAGCACGCTCTACGAGCCGCAGCATCCGGGCGGCGCGGCGTTTCTGGCGTTCGTCAAGGCGTGGCTCGAACTGGCCGGGATGCTCAACGAGCTGTCGCGTAGCATGGGGC